>NZ_JAGYFX010000023.1:0-70989 GCF_019946615.1 Pseudomonas sp. BF-R-01 | reverse complement strand
CAGCGATGCCATCGCCAGCAAGCCGGCTCCTACAGGTGGGGACAGCATTTTCCTGTACATCGGCATTTAGCCTAAAGCCTGCCCCCATCAAGTCGATAACCCGGCATCGATAGCTTTTGGCGACTTCCATTCGCCCATCACCTTTTTCCACAGAAGGTTTTTATGTCCTCCACCAAAGCCCGCGCAGACTCACTTTCGCTTCTGCTGTTTACCTTGCGCAGCGGCAAGTTGATGGCGATCAACCTGCTCAAGGTCAGTGAAATCATTCCCTGCCCGCCGCTGACCAAGCTGCCGGAGTCGCATCCTCACGTCAAAGGCATCGCCACCCTGCGCGGCGCGTCGTTGTCGGTGATCGACCTGAGCCGTGCGATCGGCGAGCGGCCGCTGGAAGACCCGAATGGCGGCTGCCTGATCGTCACCGACGTCAGCCGCTCCAAACAGGGCCTGCACGTTCAGGCGGTGAGCAAGATCGTCCACTGCCTGACCACCGACATCCGTCCTCCGCCCTTCGGCTCCGGCGGTGTGCGCTCGTACATCACTGGCGTGACCTCGGTCGACGGCACGCTGGTGCAGGTGCTGGACATCGAAAAGGTCATCCACGGCATCGCCCCGGCGCAGATCGAAACGGCCCCGACCGAACTGAGCATGGAAGACGCGGAAGTACTCGGCAACGCGCGCATTCTGGTGGTCGACGACAGCCAGGTGGCCCTGCAGCAATCGGTGCACACCCTGCGCAACCTCGGCCTGCAATGCCATACCGCGCGCAGTGCCAAGGAAGCCATCGATTGCCTGCTGGACCTGCAAGGCACCGCCCAGCAGATCAACCTGATTGTTTCAGACATCGAAATGTCAGAGATGGACGGCTACGCCTTCACCCGCACCCTGCGCGAAACCCCGGATTTTGCGCACCTGTATGTGCTGCTGCACACCTCGCTGGACAGCGCGATGAACAGCGAAAAAGCGCGTCTGGCCGGCGCCAACGCGGTGCTGACCAAGTTCTCTTCGCCGGACCTGACCAAGTGCCTGATCGAAGCGGCCAAGGCGGTCGCCGAACAAGGTCACTGAGTTGGCCGAGGCTTTTTGTTTTCTGATGCGGCGCAACCTGGCGGAGGTTGTGCCCGCAATCACTTGGCCCCAGGGCATTGTCCTGCACGAATATCGTCCAGAACTGGCAGTAGACGTTCATCGTTTGATGGAGCTGGGTTATCTGGACGGTGGCGGTCGCGTGCCGGCATTGGATATCTGGCAACAGCGGTTTGAGACTGACCCTGAATACGATCCCTCCCTGTGCTTCATTGCGCAGGATGCCGACGGTATCGTGGGTGTATGCCAGTGCTGGACCAGCGCCTACATCAAGAATCTGGTCGTGCACCCGCGAGCCCAGGGTCGGGGTTTGGGCCGGGCGTTGTTGTTGAATGCATTCAACGTATTTCAGCAGCGTCGTGAAGGTTTTGTGGATTTGAAGGTATTGGAAGACAACCTTCGGGCGCAGCGGTTGTATGAAAGTGCCGGGATGATTGTGGTCCGCCGGGAGCCGGTTCCGGCCTGATACACCGCCTTCGCGGGCAAGCCTCGCTCCTACATTGTGATCACCCTACCTGTAGGAGCGAGGCTTGCTCGCGAAGGGGCCGACACATTCAACCTCATCCCATCAGGCATACTCGGCCCACCCATGCCCAAGGATGCCTGCCCCATGAAAGCCACCACCCTCACCTTCCTCTGCCTCACCGCCCTCGCCACCCAAACCCACGCCTCCAGCCCAGACGCCTGGGCCGCTTTCGACAAAGCCACGCTCGCCAGTTGCATCAAGGCCAGTGGCCTGACGGACGCTTCCCCCGTCGGCAAAGCCGCACAGTTCGATGACCGTGTCGACTACACCGCCGTGCTCCTGCAAGGCCGCTACCCGCAAAAACACATGAAAGGCCAGCAAGGCACCGAGCTGTGCCTCTACAACAAAAAAAGCAAAACCGCCTACGTGACCGAATGGGACTCCATCCGCCTGCCCGCCAAATCCCGGTAAATGGCGCATAACTTGCTTCGTCGCTGACTTCTGCGGTGGCATTCTGTCGCCATTTCGGGCCCTGACAAGCGACTGATCTTTCAATGAATACAACGTTTTCCTGCGTAGGTTGCGGCAAATGCTGCAATGACCATCACGTCCCCCTGACCCTGGCCGAAGCCCGAATGTGGGCGGCCGACGGCGGTCAGGTGATCGTGCTGGTGGAAGGCTTTCTCGGT
Organism: Pseudomonas sp. BF-R-01; assembly: GCF_019946615.1. Classification (NCBI taxonomy): domain Bacteria; kingdom Pseudomonadati; phylum Pseudomonadota; class Gammaproteobacteria; order Pseudomonadales; family Pseudomonadaceae; genus Pseudomonas; species Pseudomonas sp. BF-R-01. The sequence goes on along the minus strand of NZ_JAGYFX010000023.1, from coordinate 68,751 downwards.
AACGGCCTCGGCCTGCCGGTGCAGCAACGCGAACATGCCGAGCGTCGTTCGGTGCTGGTTCAAAGCGGCGACTGCGAAGCCTACGTGGCCATCACGTTTGCGGCGTACAACGTCGGTCCCTGCCGGAATCTTGACGAAGACAACCTCTGCCGCATCTACGAACGCCGGCCGCTGGTGTGCCGCATCTATCCGATGGAAATCAATCCGCACATCCCCCTCAACCCGGCGATCAAGGAATGCCCGCCGGAATCGTGGGAAAAAGGCCCGGATCTGATCATTGGCGGTGAATTGGTCGATCACGAGCTCGCAGGACTCATCCAGCGTTCCCGTCAGGCGGATCGCGACGATATCCGCACCAAAGATGCGATTTGCGCCTCACTGGGGATTCGGACCACGGCCCTCAAGGGCGATGGATTCACCGCGTATCTGCCGGACATGAGCGCGTTCGCCACGGTCATCGATCAGGTGGCGCAACAGCCGCTGACAGGATCGGACAGTGACTGGCAGTTCCACGTATCGGGTGACGACATCGCCGGGCAAGTGTTGGCGGCGGGTGCGCACGTGGCCACCGAGACGCCGCTCAACTATGCCTTCATTTCGTTGCGCGCGGCTTAACGGCGGGCTCGCCAAAACTCTTGCGCCAACAACCGCAAGTCCCCCGCCAGCCCCGCCACATCGGTGGAATTCGCCTGGCTTTGCTGCCCCTCACTGACCGTGACCTCGCAGGCTGAGCGAATGCTGATGATGTTGCGGTTGATGTCTTCGCTGACGCTGCTCTGCTCTTCCACCGCCGAAGCGATCTGCAGGCTCATTTGCGTGATCTGATTGACCCGCCGACTGATCGCGTCCAGCGAATCGGCGGCGCGTCGGGCCTGTTCGACGCTGTTGTCCACCTGTTCGCTGCTTTGTTGCATCACCACCACCGCGTCCCGCGTGCCGTTTTGCAGGGTGCTGATCATGCGTTGAATTTCGTTGGTCGATTGCTGGGTACGCTGGGCCAGGCCACGGACTTCGTCGGCCACCACCGCGAAACCGCGCCCGGCATCCCCGGCACGCGCCGCTTCGATGGCCGCGTTGAGGGCCAGCAGATTGGTTTGCTCGGCGATGCTGCGGATCACATCCAGTACGCCGGTAATCTCGCTGCTGTGCCCCTCCAGTTGATGAATCACCTCGGTGGCGCGCGCCAGTTCCTCGGCCAGACGCAGCACCGCATGGCGACTTTCACTCACCAATTGATGACCTTCACGGGTTTCGTTGCCGGCCAGGTCAGCCGCCTGGGACGCCTGCTGCGCATGACCGGCAACCTCGGCCACGCTGGCAGACATCTGGTGAATCGCCGCCGCCACCTGATCGGTTTCAGCCTGCTGGGCCAGCGTGCTGTTATGACTGCCTTGCAGGTGTTCGACCAGTTCCGCCGCGTGCCCGGCCAGGCGCTGCGACGCATCGCCGATGCGCCCCACCACCGCGCCGATCTGCGCTTCGAGCATCTGGAAGGCAAACTCGATCTGGCCGAACTGATCGCGGCGACCGGTGTAAACAGCCTGACTCAACGGGTTGTCGGCAATCTGCCGGGCGCGTTCGGTCAACGCTTTCAGCGGACGCAACATGAATCCGGTGCCGACCGCTGCCAAACCACTGCCCACGACAAACGCCAGTACGCCGAAAACGGCTGACGAAGGGTTCAGCCACGCTTCGATGCCCACCACGCAGGCCAATGTCGCGCTGAACAGCGCCGTCACTTTGAGACCCGGACTGAGCACGGGCAGCCGCTGCCACAGTGATGTACGACCACTGCGAAGCTGTGTGTAGGCTTTTTCCGCGGCTTCGATCTGCCGCGCCGAGGGCTTGGTCCGGACCGACTGATACTCCACGGCTTTGCCGTTCTGCGTCACCGGTGTGGCATACGCGCTCACCCAATAGTGATCGCCATTCTTGCAGCGATTTTTCACCAGCCCCATCCATGAGCGGCCGCTTTTAAGGGTCTGCCACATATGCGCGAAAGCCGCCGCCGGCATGTCCGGGTGGCGCAGCAAGTTGTGCGTCGAGCCCAGCAACTCCTCACGGCTGTAACCGCAGATGTTGATGAAGTCGTCGTTGGCGTAGGTGATCGCGCTGGTCAGATCAGTGGTCGAGAGGATATTCGCATCAGCCGCAACGTCGACATTACGGCCGGTCACCGGGAGGTTGATCTTCATGGAAAGCGCGCTCGTTGGATGGAAAGAGTCGGCAGGGCTGCTGACTCTAAGCGCACTGATTCCACAAACGTTGATCTGGCTCAGGATATGAGCACTTAGCCATCACCGCGATTGAAAACCGCGGCCGATGGCCAATGGCGGGGGGGCGTTAAAACTCAGCGTTTGCCCATCGAACGACGGGTGCCGGGAGGCGCTGCGCCGGGGGTCTTGGTGTGGCCGTTCTTGGCGCCGTTCTTGTACCAGGGCTGGCTGGCGGTTTTCGCGGCGGCCAGTTCACCCGGTTTGAACGGGAACTTGAACGCCGGGATCGCTGCTTTGGTTTCGCTGTCTGCGCTGGAGTCGACGCTGTCTGGCAGGTCTGCCTGGTCGTCGCTCAAAGCGTCGGCAACCGGCGGTTGTGTCGGGGAAGTCATGAAAGCTCCGGGTGATGCAAAAGAGTCGGGCCCGGTCAGCGAGCCGCGAAAGGCGGCAGTATACCTGTGTCGGGGGCGACAGGCTTCACGTGGCGAGTGAGTCCGTCGGGTTTTGTGGTGCCCCGCCTGCCGCCATCGCCGGCAAGCCGGCTCCTACAGGGGTTCGCGGTGTACTTTGTAGGAGCCGGCTTGCTGGCGATGGCGTCAGTTCAGTCACCACACATCCCAAACTGACAGCGCCGTCAGTTAGCAGTCACCTTCCTGACCGGCGAACAGGTTTATAAAGGAAGGTATAACCCTGACAAAATTCCGTCCTCCCAGCCCCGGCGCCCCACTCGCATGCGAATTCAGAAAAAACCCGCCCTGCTCGCCGCCCTCCTGATTGTCCTGGCAGCGCTGGGCGTGTGGTACGCCACCAAACCGGCCACGGCCAGACTCGCCGCGCCCACGGCGATACCGGTTCGAGTGGTCAACGTCGCCGAAAAAGACGTCCCTCGTTACGTCAGCGGCATCGGCTCGGTGCTGTCCCTGCACAGCGTGGTGGTACGTCCGCAGATCGACGGCATCCTCACCAGAATCCTGGTCAAGGAAGGTCAATTGGTGAACAAGGGTGATTTGCTCGCCACCATCGATGATCGCTCGATCCGCGCCAGCCTGGATCAGGCCCGCGCACAGCTCGGCGAAAGCCAGGCACAGCTGCAAGTGGCGCTGGTCAACCTCAAGCGTTACAAACTGCTGAGCGTCGACGACGGCGTGTCCAAACAGACTTACGACCAGCAACAAGCGCTGGTCAACCAGCTCAAAGCCACCGCCCAAGGCAATCAGGCGTCGATTGACGCCGCTCAGGTGCAGCTTTCCTACACACAGATTCGCTCCCCGGTCAGCGGTCGCGTGGGGATTCGTACGGTGGACGAAGGCAACTTCCTGCGCATGACCGACACCCAAGGCTTGTTCACGGTGACGCAGATCGACCCGATTGCCGTGGAGTTTTCCCTGCCACAGCAAATGCTGCCAACCCTGCAAGGCCTGATCAACGATCCGGAACACGCCCAGGTGAAGGCCTACATCGGTGCCGACACCGACGGCGAAACCGGCAACCTGCTGGGCGAAGGCCACCTGACCCTGATCGACAACCAGATCAACGCCAACACCGGGACCATCCGCGCCAAGGCCGAATTCAACAACCCTGGGCAGAAGCTGTGGCCGGGCCTGCTGGTAACGGTAAAAATTCAGACAGCGCTGGAAAAGGATGCGCTGGTGGTGCCGCCCACCGTCGTACAACGTGGCCTCGATCAACACTTTGTGTACCGGGTCAAAGGTGACAAGGTTGAAACCGTCCAGGTGCAGATGGTCTATCAAGGCAGCGGCCAGAACATCATCAAAGGCGTGAAACCGGGCGACGTGCTGGTCAGCGACGGTCAGTCGCGCCTCAAACCCGGCTCGACGGTCCAGGTGCTGACTGAACCCGCGCAAATGGTGCAAACGGAGTCGAAGCCATGAAGGGCCACGGCTCGGTTTCCGCGTGGTGCATCGATCATCCGGTGGCGACGATCCTGCTGACGTTTGCCCTGGTATTGCTCGGCGTCATTGCGTTCCCACGGTTGCCCATCGCGCCGCTGCCGGAAGCCGAATTCCCGACCATCCAGGTGGCCGCGCAACTGCCCGGTGCCAGCCCGGAAACCATGGCCTCCTCGGTGGCCACGCCGCTTGAAGTGCAATTCAGCGCCATTCCCGGCGTGACCCAGATGACCTCGAGCAGCGCCCTCGGCTCGACCAACCTGACCCTGCAATTCACCCTCGACAAAAGCATCGACACCGCCGCGCAGGAAGTGCAGGCCGCGATCAATACGGCGGCCGGCAAACTGCCCAAGGACATGCCTAACCTGCCGACCTGGCGCAAGGTCAACCCGGCCGACAGCCCGGTGCTGATTCTCAGCATCAACTCGACCCTGATGCCCGGCCCCGAACTCAGCGATCTGGTGGAAACCCTGCTGTCCCGTCAGATCAGTCAGATCGACGGTGTAGGCCAGATCAACATTACCGGCCAGCAACGTCCAGCGATTCGCGTTCAAGCCTCCGCCGACAAACTCGCGGCCATCGGCCTGACGCTGGCGGACATTCGCCTGGCGATCCAAAACACCAGCCTCAACCTGGCCAAAGGCGCGCTGTATGGCGAGTCGAGCATCTCTACGCTGTCGACCAACGATCAGTTGTTCCACCCCGAGGAATACAGCCAACTCATCGTTTCCTACAAGGACGGTGCACCGGTTCACTTGAAAGATGTCGCCAAAGTCGTCAACGGTTCGGAAGATGCCTACGTGCAAGCCTGGGCCGGGGACAAGCCCGGGGTGAACCTGGTGATTTCCCGGCAACCGGGCGCCAACATCGTCGAGACCGTAGATCGCATTCAGGCCGCCCTGCCCGCTCTCGAAGCGATGCTGCCGGCGTCGGTGCAGGTCAAAGTGCTGGTTGACCGGACCCAGACCATCCGCGCCTCGTTGCATGAGGTGGAAATCACCCTGCTGATCGCGATCATGCTGGTGGTGGCGGTGATGGCGCTGTTCCTGCGTCAGTGGTCGGCGACGCTGATCGTGTCGGCGGTGCTGGGTGTGTCGCTGGTCGCCAGTTTTGCCCTGATGTACATCATGGGCTTCAGCCTGAACAACCTGACACTGGTGGCGATCGTGGTGGCCGTGGGGTTTGTGGTCGACGATGCGATTGTCGTGGTGGAGAACATTCACCGACACCTGGAGGCCGGCGACGGCATGCGCGAGGCGGCGATCAAGGGCGCCGGCGAGATTGGTTTTACCGTGGTCTCGATCAGCTTTTCGCTGGTGGCGGCGTTCATTCCGCTGCTGTTCATGGGCGGTGTAGTCGGGCGGCTGTTCAAGGAATTCGCCCTGACGGCCACGTCTACGATCATGATTTCAGTGGTGGTGTCGCTGACGTTGGCGCCGACCCTCGCCGCGCTGTTCATGCGTGCGCCGGTGCATCACGCCCACAGCAAAAAAACCTTTGGCGAACGCTTGCTGGCCGGCTACGAAAAGCTCCTGCGCCGTGCCCTCGCCCATCAGAAATTGATGATCGGGGTGTTCGGCATGTCCCTGGCCCTGGCCATCGCCGGCTACATCTTCATTCCGAAGGGTTTCTTCCCGGTGCAAGACACCGGTTTTGTCCTCGGCACCACCGAAGCCGCCGCCGATATTTCCTACGGCGACATGGTGAAAAAACACCTGGCGATGGCGGAAATCGTCGCGGCAGATCCAGCGGTCGCGGCGTTTTCCCACTCCGTCGGCGTCTCCGGCAGTAACCAGACCATCGCCAACGGCCGCTTCTGGATTTCCCTGAAAAAACGCAGCGAGCGCGACGTCTCGGCCAGCCAGTTCATCGACCGCATCCGTCCGCAACTGATGAAAGTCCCGGGCATCGTGCTGTACCTGCGCGCCGGCCAGGACATCAACCTCAGCTCCGGCCCGAGTCGCGCGCAGTACCAATACGTGCTCAAGAGCAACGACGGCGCAACCCTCAGCACCTGGACCCAGCGCCTCACGGAAAAACTGCGCGCCAACCCGGCGTTCCGCGACATTTCCAACGACCTGCAACTGGGCGGCAGCATCACCCACATCAGCATCGACCGCAGCGCCGCCGCGCGTTTCGGCCTGACTGCCAGCGATGTCGACGAAGCGCTGTACGATGCGTTCGGCCAGCGGCAGATCAACGAATTCCAGACCCAGATCAACCAGTACAACGTGATCCTGGAACTGGACACCAGGCAACGCGGCAAGGCCGAAAGCCTCAACTATTTCTACCTGCGCTCGCCGCTCAGTGGGGAAATGGTGCCGCTGTCGGCGCTGGCGAAATTCGATGCGCCGACGGTTGGCCCGTTGTCGATCGCCCATGACGGGATGTTCCCGGCCGCCAACCTGTCGTTCAACCTGGCGCCCGGCGTAGCGCTTGGCGATGCGGTGATCATGCTCAATCAGGCCAAGGCCGAGATCGGCATGCCGGCCGCCATGAGCGGCAACTTCCAGGGCGCGGCCCAGGCGTTCCAGAGTTCGCTGGCCAGCCAGCCGTGGCTGATTCTGGCGGCGCTGGTGGCGGTGTACATCATTCTCGGCGTGCTCTACGAGAGCTTCGTCCACCCGCTGACCATCATCTCGACCTTGCCCTCGGCGGGGCTCGGGGCGGTGATCATGCTGTGGATTTGCGGCCAGGATTTTTCGATCATGGCGTTGATCGGGCTGGTGTTGCTGATCGGTATCGTGAAGAAAAACGGCATCCTGATGATCGACTTCGCGCTCGACGCTCAGCGCAACCGTGGCCTGCCGCCGGAAGAGGCGATTTTCCAGGCCTGCATCACGCGGTTCCGGCCGATCATCATGACCACCCTCGCCGCCCTGCTCGGCGCGCTGCCGCTGATGCTCGGCTACGGCACCGGCGCCGAACTGCGCCAGCCATTGGGGATCGCGGTCGTCGGCGGCTTGCTGGTGAGCCAGGCGCTGACGCTGTTCACCACTCCGGTCATATACTTGTGGCTGGAGCGACTATTTCATCGGCCCAAAAAACCAGCGCCCGTACCGGTGCTGGCGACCACAGACTGAGGCGGGGTCATGCGCGTTCTGATTATCGAAGACGAGGAAAAAACCGCGGACTATCTGCACCGCGGCCTGACGGAACAGGGTTACACCGTGGACCTGGCGCGGGACGGCGTTGAAGGCCTGCACCTGGCGCTGGAAAGCGACTACGCGGTGATCGTCCTCGACGTGATGTTGCCGGGCCTCGACGGCTTCGGCGTGCTGCGTGCCTTGCGTGCGCGCAAGCAAACCCCGGTGATCATGCTCACCGCCCGCGAGCGTGTCGAAGACCGCATCAAAGGCCTGCGCGACGGCGCCGACGATTACCTCGGCAAACCGTTTTCCTTCCTCGAACTGGTGGCGCGCCTGCAAGCACTGACCCGGCGCAGCGGCGGCCATGAACCGGTGCAAGTGAGCATCGCAGACCTGTGGATAGATTTGATCAGCCGCAAGGCCACCCGCGCCGGCACGCGTCTGGACCTGACCGCCAAGGAGTTCTCGCTGCTCAGCGTGCTGGCCCGCCGGCAAGGGGAAATACTCTCGAAAACGGCGATTGCGGAAATGGTCTGGGACATCAATTTCGACAGCGACGCCAACGTCGTCGAAGTCGCGATCAAACGCCTGCGCGCCAAACTCGACGGGCCGTTCGACGAGAAACTGCTGCACACGATCCGTGGCATGGGTTATGTGCTGGAGAGCCGTGGTGTCCAGTAATTCGATTGCCCTGCGCCTCAGTGGAATGTTCACACTGGTGGCGCTTTTGGTGTTTCTGCTGATCGGCTGGGCGCTCTATCAGCAGGTCGACAAAGGCCTGGGTTTGCTGCCCGAAGCCGAACTGGACGCACGTTACAGCGTGCTCGAATCCACCGTCGGCCGTTACGGCACACCCGAGCATTGGGTGAAGATCAACAACAAGCTCAAGCTGCTCGGCGAAGAAGACAAACGCATCAGTTTCTGGATCACCAGCGGCGATCCGCACTACGAATATGGCAACCCGACGCCGCAGATCCGCGCCTTCGCCGAAGGCCCGCTGGGCATGCGCGATTTGCAACTGCCGGGTCAGCCTTATCCAATGAAAGTGCTGGTCAGCCAGTTCCCGGCCAAGGATCAACGCCCGCCGCTGCGCTTTATGATCGGCATCGACACCGAGACGTTTTTTCAAACCCAGCATCATCTGCTGATTGCGCTGATCAGCCTGGCGATTGTCGGCGTGCTGCTGGCTTCGGCACTCGGTTACTGGGTGGCGCGGATCGGCCTCAAGCCATTGATCAAGTTGTCTCAAGAGGCTCAGCGCCTGGCGCCGCCGCTGCGTTCCGGGCGTTTGCGCTTATCGTCGTTGCCGCCGGAACTCAATCAGTTCGTCAACTCCTTCAACTCCACCCTGGAGCGGGTCGAACAGGCTTACTCGCGGCTTGAGTCGTTCAATGCCGACGTCGCTCATGAGCTGCGCTCACCACTGACCAATCTGATTGGTCAGACCCAGGTTGCGCTGACGCGCGGACGCTCGGCGGAACACTATTTCGAAGTGCTGCAATCGAATCTTGAGGAGCTGGAGCGACTGCGTTCGATCATCAACGACATGCTGTTCCTCGCCAGTGCGGATCAGGGCAGCAAGGCCACCAAACTGACGTCCACCTCGCTGGCGGATGAAGTGGCGACGACGCTGGAGTATCTGGATTTCATTCTTGAAGACGCGCAGGTTCAAGTGCAGGTCCGTGGCGATGCGCAGGTACGGATCGAGATCGCGCATCTGCGTCGGGCGTTGATCAACTTGCTGAGCAACGCGGTGCAACACACCGAGCCCGGGCAGGTGATTCAGGTGCAGATCGACGTCGAGGACCATCAAGTCAGCATCGGCGTGGCAAACCCCGGTGCACCGATTGCCAACGAACATCTGCCGCGATTGTTCGAGCGCTTCTACCGGGTCGATGCGTCGCGCAGCAACAGTGGCAACAACCACGGCCTGGGGCTGGCGATCGTCAAGGCGATTGCGTTGATGCACGGCGGGGATGTGTTTGTGCGCAGTGACCACGGCATGAATACCTTCGGTATTCACCTTCCTGTCTGACCTTTCGCAAATCTGTAGGAGCCGGCTTGCTGGCGATCGGTCTTAAGTTCTGTGTTGTTTTTGAAGACGCCATCGCCAGCAAGCCGGCTCCTACAGGGTTGTGATCTTTGCTTATCCCGCAACAGTCCTTTATTGAATTGGCTCTGTTTCCCATCAGCCAGGATCCTTATCTTTGCGCCACCAAACAGCACTTGCCAAGCAAGAAGGTTTTAAAGATGTCCAACACTATGGGTATTGCCAGCGCTTTCGTTTTGTCCTCTTTGTTCCTCTCTCCATTCGCCATGGCTGAAGAGTCGCAGTCCTTCGTCGCACACAATGCAGCGCGCGCTGCAGCGTTTGAAGAACATCAGAGCGAAATGACGGCCAAGGCGCAGGGCGCTGCGCAAACCCCTCAAGCGTCGACCATTCAGGCCCAGCCACGGGTCGAGAAAGATAGCTGATCGCTCACATCGCTCTATTTCCCTCGACACTTTTCATTGGCTCTTCCTGTTGAAAAGTTGTCTTCAAAGCCGCTGCTATCAGCGGCTTTTTTTTGTTGTGGTTCAAACGCTGTCCGGTTCGTCTTCCCTGACAAGAAACATCCCGCACTTCAAAACAATGAAGTGTTCAGTAGACCCAAGGAGCTGTACCGCTAGTGCGTTTCCCTCAAAGATTCAATCCGCTGTTCATTGCAATCGCCGTAACGATGCCAATCAACGCCAAGGCCGCCGACCAAGAAGGTTTTGTCGAAGGTTCGAGCCTCAACCTCAATGCCCGCAACTACTACATGAACCGCAACCGCCTGCAGCAGGCGGACGACAACATTGAATGGGGCCAGGGTTTCCTGGGGGTCTTCGAATCGGGTTTTACCGAAGGCACCGTCGGTTTCGGTCTGGATGCCCACGCCATGCTCGGCCTCAAGCTCGACGGCGGTGGCGGCACCGATAATTCGAGCATCCTGCCGATCAGTGACGGCAACGGCAAAGCGCCGGGGTCGTTTTCGACGGCGGGTGGCACGCTGAAAATGCGCGCCTTCGATACCGAGCTGAAGGCCGGTGACCTGTTTCTCGCCAACCCGGTGATCGCCGGCGGCGAGACGCGCATGCTGCCGCAGACCTTTCGCGGCGTCAGCTTGACCAATCACAGCTTCGACGGCTTTCTGATCGAAGGTGGCCAGGCGAGTTTCACCAAGCCCTACAACCAAAGCGGTCATACGCGCATCGGCACGTCCTATGGCAGCCTCGCCGAGGGCGACGAAAGCCAGCACCTGAACTGGGCCGGCGTAGCCTGGAGCGGCCTGCCGGGGTTGACCAGCAGCCTTTACGCCGCCGAACTCAAGGACATCTGGAACCAGTACTACTACGACCTGGATTACACCTACTCGCTAAACGAACGGGTCAGCCTCAATCCGGGCCTGCACGTTTATCACACGCAGGACACCGGCGATGCGCTGCTGGGCAACATCGACAACAACACTTACAGCCTGCATTTCACCGTCGGCGTGGGCAATCACAGCGTCACCGCCGCGTACCAGCGGGTCAACGGCAACACGCCGTTCGACTACATCAGCCAGGGCGACAGCATTTTTCTCGACAACTCCCAGCAGTATTCCGACTTCAATGGTCCGAATGAACGCTCGTGGAAACTCAAGTACGCCTACGACTTTATCGGACTCGGCCTACCCGGCCTGACCTCGGCAGTGTCTTACTCCCGGGGCGAGCTGGACCTGACCAAAGCCGATCCAGACAGCCGCGGCTACGCCTCGTGGTACAGCGCCGACGGCAAAAATGCCAAGCACTGGGAGCGTGACATTGATCTGAAGTACGTGGTCCAGGGCGGCAAGACCAAGGACCTGGCGGTGCGCCTGCAATGGGCCACCAACCGTGGGGGCAACGGTTATGGCGCGCTGGATCAGGACACTGATGAATACCGGCTGATCGTCGACTACACGCTGAATGTCTTCTAAGCTTCGCTAAGCAAAAGGCCAGCATCTTTTGCTGGCCTTTTTTTTATCCGGCCTTTATACAAGCCCTCTGGACGCGACCGGTTTCTGGGACTCTGCCCGACTCTTGTAAAAAACTTTCATAACACCTTATTTGCAGAAGCCAGAACCATGAGTGTGAGCAGTGTGAAATCTCAAGATCCGATCGGGTCGACACGATCGGAGCGACTTCTGATTCTCGGCAGTGTGCTGTTGGTGATTGCGATACTCAGCATCGTGACGTTTCTGCTGATCCGTGAGCGCGCCAACGCCGAATTGTCCGCCGCTCGCGCCGCCAACAACATCGTGCAATTGATCGACGCCGACGTGCTGCGCAATGTCGAACTCTATGATATTTCCCTGCTGGGCTTGATCGCCGCCTCCCAGCGAGAGGATCTCAAGAGCGTATCTCCAGCCATTCGCCATATGGCCTATTTCGACCGCGCCACTGCCGCGCCGTACAAGGGCAATATTTTGTTGCTCGACAACAAGGGCGACGTGATCGCCGACTCGGCTTCGGTGGAGCCCAGGCAAGGCAACTACGCCGATCGCGAATACTTTCAATCTCACGTGAACAACCCGGACCCGGGCATGTTCATCAGCCCCCCCTTTAGAGCCAGGTCGCCCGAACAGGATTGGCGTATCAGTTTCAGTCGACGGCTGAGCGGCTCCCAGGGTGAGTTTCTGGGAGTAGCCGAAGCCGCCATGCGCTTGAGTTACTTCGATCAGTTGTTCAACAGTTTGAGCATCGGCCGCGATAGCACGGTCAATCTGATCAGCAAGAATGGGATTCTCCTGGCCCAACAACCACGCCTGGCCGAAGAGCTGATTGGCAAGGATTTCAGTAATCGCCCCAATTTCCAGCGCATCGTCAAAGAAGGCAATGGCAGCTTCACCAGCATGTCCGATCGATACCGTGACAAGCGTCTGTACACCTTTTCCAAGGTCGGAAATTTGCCACTGATCGTCATCGTTGCGCTGTCCAGTGATGAAGTTTTTGCGGCCTGGAAGCGCACGGCAGTGGTGGTCAGCTCTGCAACCGTAGCCTTGTGCGTAAGCCTGCTGTGGCTGACGTGGTTGCTACGCCGTGAATTGCGCCGACGTCACAACGCCGAACACGAGCTGGCACAACTGGCCGCCACCGATGCCTTGACCGGCGTAGCCAACCGCCGAATGCTCGATCAAACCCTGCGCCATGAGTGGTTTCGCGCGCAACGCTCCGGCAAACCGCTGTCGGTGTTGATGATCGATGCCGACCACTTCAAGGCGTTCAACGATCAACATGGCCATCAGGCGGGTGACGATGCGCTACGGGCACTGGCCAAGGTGATCGCCGAGAACGTGCGGCGACCGACGGACCTGGTCGCCCGCTACGGGGGGGAGGAGTTCTCGGTGGTCCTGGCGGAAACGGACAGCGCAGGCGCGCGGCAAATTGCTGAACACATTCGGTCTGCGGTGGAACAACTGCCGTTTGTGGCGGGCGTGGAATCGCCGATTACTGTCAGTATCGGCATCAGCACCTGGACTTCGACGACTGATACCAGCCTTGAACAGTTGCTGATTGCGGCGGACAAAGCGCTGTATCAGGCGAAGGAAAGCGGGCGAAATCGGGTGGTGGCTACGGAGTGAGATCTTCGCTGTAGCGGCCGGCCCCATCGCCGGCAAGCCTCGCTCCTACAGGGTACGCATTGCCATTGTAGGAGCGAGGCTTGCCCGCGAAGGCGTCATCACTACCACCGCATAACTTTCCGGCAGGCATAAAAAAAGGCCACCCGAAGGCAGCCTTTAAAAACTAGAGAGGTTTTTACTTACACCGCCGCAACCGGACGCATGTAAGAGATCGGTGCAGTGCTGGCGTCTTCGAAAGTCACGACTTCCCAAGCATCTGGCTGCTCAATCAACTTGCGCAGCAGCTGGTTGTTCAATGCATGTCCGGACTTGAAGCCCTTGAACTCACCAATCAGGCTATTGCCCAGCAGGTAGAGGTCACCAATTGCATCGAGGATCTTGTGCTTCACGAATTCGTCTTCATAGCGAAGGCCGTCTTCGTTCAGTACACCATCCGCGTCGACCACAATAGCGTTTTCAACGCTACCGCCGAGTGCGAGGTTGTGCTTGCGCAGGTACTCGATGTCACTCATGAAACCAAAGGTACGGGCGCGGCTGACTTCTTTTACGAACGAAGTGCTGGAAAAATCCACGCTTGCACTTTGTGTGCGGTTACGGAAAACCGGGTGATCGAAATCGATCTCGAAACTCACCTTGAAGCCTTCGAAAGGGACGAAAGTGGCGCGCTTGTCGCCGTCTTCCACTGTCACTTCCCGCAGGATCCGGATGAACTTCTTGGCTGCGTCCTGTTCTTCCAGGCCGGCCGATTGAATCAGGAAAACGAAAGGTCCAGCGCTACCATCCATGATCGGGACTTCGGACGCGGAGAGCTCGACGTAGGCGTTATCGATGCCCAGGCCGGCCATGGCCGAGAGCAAGTGCTCAACCGTGTCCACTTTCACGTCACCGTTGACCAGCGTCGTCGACATAGTTGTCTCGCCGACGTTGGCAGCACGAGCCGGGATCTCGACCACTGGATCGAGGTCGGCACGGCGAAAGACGATTCCGGTGTCGATCGGTGCAGGCTTGAGGGTCAGGTATACCTTCTCCCCGGAGTGCAGACCTACACCGGTGGCACGGATAATATTTTTCAGTGTGCGTTGTTTAATCATGGCTTGGGCCGCTTCAGCGCAAATTGCGAACTGGTATCAACAAAGGCTGGCGATGATAGCAGACCAGACCTTTGCTGAACACCAATCACCTTCATAGCCCTGATACATTCCATTAATCGGCCTGACGACGCAGGAAAGCCGGGATGTCCAGGTAGTCCAGATCATCTTGCGGATTCATCTTCGCGGCAGTCGCAGCACCGGCCTGAGCCTGGTTACGCATGACGGTCGGACGGTCCAGGTCACGGTAGTTCACCGCTGGAGCTTCCTGACGAGCGGGAGCCGATTGTTGCGGTTGCGGCGCCATGGAAGTGTGAACGGTATTGTCGATGACCTTCACAGGCTTCTCGATTTTCGCGCCCAGACCGGTGGCAACGACTGTTACGTGCAGCTCGTCGCGCATGTCCGGATCGATAACGGTACCGACCTTGACCATCGCGTGCTCGGAAGCGAAGGCTTCGATGATGCTACCCACGTCGGAGTACTCACCCAGGGACAGGTCAGGACCGGCGGTGATGTTCACCAGGATGCCGCGTGCACCTTGCAGGTTCACGTCTTCCAGCAGCGGGTTGCGAATGGCCGCTTCGGTAGCTTCGCGTGCACGGTTCGGACCGCTGGCGCAGCCAGTGCCCATCATCGCCATGCCCATTTCGCTCATCACGGTACGAACGTCGGCAAAGTCGACGTTGATCATGCCCGGACGCTTGATGATGTCGGAGATACCGCGAACGGCACCGGCCAGTACATCGTCTGCCTTGGCGAAAGCCGACAGCAGGCTGGCGTCTTTACCGAGGATGGTCAGCAGCTTCTCGTTGGGAATGGTGATCAACGAGTCGACGCTTTCCGACAGCAGGCGGATGCCTTCGTCGGCCAGTTGCATACGCTTGCGGCCTTCGAACGGGAACGGACGGGTCACCACCGCAACGGTGAGAATCCCCATTTCCTTGGCCACTTCAGCAATGATCGGCGCAGCACCGGTACCGGTACCGCCGCCCATGCCGGTGGTGATGAACACCATGTTGGTGCCCTGGAGGACTTCGGCAATGCGCTCGCGATCTTCGAGAGCGGCCTGACGACCTACTTCAGGGTTGGCGCCGGCGCCGAGACCTTTGGTCACGCTGGTGCCCAGTTGCAGGATGGTCCGCGCACTGATGCTCTTCAGCGCCTGGGCATCAGTGTTGGCGCAGATGAATTCAACGCCTTCAATGTTGCTCTTGACCATGTGATTGACAGCGTTGCCGCCGCCTCCGCCAACACCGATAACCTTAATGACCGGGCTTGCGGGGATGTTGTCTACGAGTTCGAACATTTTCCCTCTCCTTTGATTCTCTAGTTTTTTCGCCTACTGCCTGTATCTACAACGGTGCTGCGGTAATTCTTCAGAAGTTGCCTTGTACCCAGCTCTTGATGCGATCGAGCAAGGCGGCTTTCGGTTCGTCATTGCTGTAGCTGTCGCGGCTGCTGATGCCCGAGAACGAAATCCCGTCGGACTGCTTCTGCAGGCCGTACATCAACAGGCCGACGCCGGTGGAATAAATCGGGTTACGCACCACGTCGTCGAGGCCCTTCACGCCATGCGGCACGCCCAGGCGGACCGGCATGTGGAAAATCTCTTCGGCCAGTTCGACCGCGCCTTCCATCTTCGACGTACCACCGGTCAGCACGATGCCGGCCGGGATCAGGTCTTCGTAGCCGCTGCGGCGCAGTTCAGCCTGGATCAGCGTGAACAGTTCGTCGTAACGCGGCTCGACCACTTCGGCCAGGGCCTGGCGGGACAGCTCGCGCGGTGGACGGTCGCCAACGCTCGGGACCTTGATGGTTTCACCGGCACCGGCCAGCTTGGCCAGGGCACAGGCGTAGCGAATCTTGATTTCTTCGGCGTACTGGGTCGGGGTGCGCAACGCCATGGCGATGTCGTTGGTCACCTGATCGCCCGCAATCGGGATCACTGCGGTGTGACGGATCGCGCCTTCGGTGAAGATCGCGATGTCGGTGGTGCCACCGCCGATGTCCACCAGGCACACGCCCAGCTCTTTCTCGTCGTCGGTCAGTACCGAGTACGCGGACGCCAGTTGCTCGAGAATGATGTCGTCGATTTCCAGACCGCAGCGGCGCACGCATTTTTCAATGTTCTGTGCGGCGTTGACGGCGCAGGTGACCACGTGGACCTTGGCTTCCAGACGTACGCCGGACATGCCCAGAGGCTCACGCACGCCTTCCTGGTTATCGATCACGTAATCCTGCGGCAGGGTGTGCAGCACGCGCTGGTCAGCCGGGATCGCCACAGCCTGGGCAGCGTCGAGAACGCGCTCAAGGTCGGCGGAGCTGACTTCGCGATCACGAATCGCAACGATGCCGTGGGAGTTCAGGCTGCGGATGTGATTGCCGGCCACGCCGACGAACGCCGAGTGGATCCGGCAACCGGCCATCAGCTGCGCTTCTTCGATGGCGCGCTGGATCGATTGCACGGTGGACTCGATGTTCACCACCACGCCTTTCTTCAGGCCGCGGGACGGATGAGTGCCGATCCCGACGATTTCCAGCGTGCCGTCGTCCGAGACCTCGCCTACCAGCGCCACCACCTTGGAGGTGCCGATATCGAGACCGACGATCATTTTGCCGCTTTGCACGTTTGCCATGGGTCCTGCCTCTCTTAATTCTTCGCGACAGCGGGTTGGGCTGTCGTAGGCGCTACAGGTTCCCGCCAGCCAACAGCGAGGCCGTTGGCGTAGCGCAGATCGATGCGCGCAATGTTCGTAATCTGTTCTTTAAGCGTCTTGTCGTAGATGGCAATGAAGCGGCGCATCTTTTCCACCAGGTTGCCGCGGCCCAGCAGCAGTTCGATCCCCGGGCCCGAACTGCCGGCGCCGGTGGTCAGGAACCAGCTGCCTCGTTCACGCAACTCCAGGCGTGCAATCGAGAAGCCCAACGGCCTGAGCATCTGGCTCAGCACCTGGTATTGCTGCATCACTTGCTGCTGAGCCCGTTGTGGGCCGAACAGCTGTGGCAAGTGTTCGTAGTTCGCCAGCTCACGCGGGGTGAACGCCTGACCCTGGTTGTTCAACAGCGATTCGTCGCCCCAACGGGCCACCGGCAGTTGTTCTTCCAGGCGGATCACCACTTGATCCGGCCACACCCGACGTACTTCGGCGTGGGCAATCCATGGCATCTGTTCCAGCTCGGTGCGCATGCTCGCCAGGTCGATGGTGAAGAAGCTCGACGCCACGTACGGGGCGATTCGCTGCTGCACCGCTTGCTGGCTGATGTAACTCAGGTCGCCCTGCACCGCGATCTTGGTGATTGGCCGGTCGGCGTACGGCAGCAAACGCTGTGCGCCTTCGTAAGTGCCAAACCCCAGCGCGACCAGCAGCACCGGCCAGAACAGGCTTTTCAGAAAACCAAAATTGGCTTTCGGCAGGCGCGCAGACATCGGCTCTTTGGCCACCATTCGGCTGGCACCCCGCGGCACCGGCTTGCGGCCGGGTGCTGGAGGGGGCTGATGTCTTAGCTGTGCGCCTTGCATGGTCTTACCCTCGAACCTCAACACTGGCGGCCAGGATCGCCAGGACCAATTGCTGGAAATCCAGACCGGCGGCACGGGCCGCCATCGGGACCAGACTGTGATCGGTCATGCCCGGTGCGGTGTTGACTTCCAGGAACCAGAACTGCCCGTCGGCGTCCTGCATCACGTCAGCCCTGCCCCAACCGGCGATACCCAGCGCCTCACAGGCTTTCGCCGTGAGGTCCATCAGTTCTTTTTCCTTGTTGCTGTCGAGGCCGCACGGGATCCGGTACTGGGTATCGGAGGCCACGTACTTGGCGTCGTAGTCGTAGAAACTGTGTGTCGTGCCCAGGGCAATCGGTGGCAACACCTGGTCACGCAGGGTGGCGATGGTGAACTCCGGACCTTGAATCCATTGCTCGACCAACACTTGCGAATCGTAGGTACTGGCCGCTTTCCACGCGTCGATCAACTCCGGCGCGGAAGTCACTTTGGCCATCCCGATACTTGAACCTTCATGGGCCGGTTTGACGATCAAAGGGAAGCCCAGTTCCGTCGCCGCCGAAATACAATCGGCCTCGGAACTCAGTACCGCGTGGCGTGGCGTCGGAATGCCGAGGCTGTGCCACACCTGCTTGGTGCGCAGCTTGTCCATGGCCAGCGCCGACGCCAGAATGCCGCTGCCGGTGTACGGAATGCCCAGGCATTCCAGCAGGCCTTGCATGCTGCCGTCTTCACCGCCACGACCGTGGAGAATGATGAACGCACGGTCGATTTTCTCGTTGAGCAAACGCTGCAACAGGTCATCACCGACATCGAGACCGAACGCGTCCACACCGGCGCTTTGCAGCGCTGCGAGAACCGCGTTGCCCGACTTCAGGGAAACTTCACGCTCCGAACTCTTGCCGCCGAACAGCACGGCAACGCGGCCGAAATCTTTCGGCGCGACAGTGGAGACGAGGTTGGCGTAAGCAGCAGTCATTTCAACTTCCCCACGCTTGGCGCGGCAACGGCGCCAGCGAACAACGGACTCTTCAACAGTTTCGGTGCGAGACCGCCGATATCACCGGCGCCCTGGCACAACAGGATGTCGCCGGCACGCAGCAGCGGCTTGACGACAGGCGCGAGATCGACACCGCGCTCGATGTAGATCGGGTCGAGCTGACCGCGCTGACGGATGCTGTTGCACAGCTTGCGGCTGTCGGCACCCGGGATCGGCTCTTCGCCGGCCGGATAGACTTCCATCAGCAACAGCACGTTGGCGTCGGCCAGTACATTGACGAAATCGTCGTACAGGTCGCGGGTGCGGCTGTAACGGTGCGGCTGGTAGACCATCACCAAACGGCGCTCCGGCCAGCCACCACGCACGGCCTTGATCACGGCCGCGACTTCGGTCGGGTGGTGACCGTAGTCGTCGACCAGCATCACGCTGCCGTCTTCGACCGGCAGTTCGCCATAGACCTGGAAGCGTCGGCCGACACCCTGGAACCCGGACAGGCCCTGGACGATGGCTTCATCGCTGACGCCTTCGTCAGTGGCGATGCAGATGGTGGCCAGCGCGTTCAGCACGTTGTGGTTGCCCGGCATGTTCACCGAGACATCCAGCGGCTCGCGGTCAGGACGCAGCACGGTGAAGAAAGTCTGCATGCCCTGCTGACGCACATTGATCGCACGCACATCGCAGTCATCGCCGAAACCGTACGTGACGACCGGACGTTTGACCTGCGGCAGAATTTCACGCACCACCGGATCGTCCAGGCACACCACCGCCAGACCGTAGAACGGCAGGTTGTGCAGGAACTCGACGAAGGTTTTCTTCAGTTTGTTGAAGTCACCGTCGTAGGTCGCCATGTGGTCGGCGTCGATGTTGGTGACCACGGCCACCAGCGGCTGCAAGTGCAGGAAGCTGGCGTCGCTTTCGTCGGCTTCGGCGATCAGGTAGCGGCTGGTGCCGAGCTGGGCATTGGTGCCCGCGGCATTCAGACGACCACCGATGACGAACGTCGGATCGAGGCCACCGGCCGCAAATACCGAAGCGATCAGGCTGGTGGTGGTGGTTTTGCCGTGGGTACCGGCGACGGCGATGCCGTGGCGATAACGCATCAGCTCGGCCAGCATCTCGGCACGCGGCACCACCGGAATACGGCGTTCAAGCGCAGTGGCGACTTCCGGGTTGGAGGTGTTCACCGCGCTCGATACCACCAGCACGTCGGCGGCAGCGGCGTTCTCGGCACGGTGGCCGATAAAGATCTGGGCACCGAATGATTCGAGACGCTCGGTGACCGGCGAAGCTTTCAGGTCGGAACCGGACACTTCATAGCCCAGGTTCAGCAACACTTCGGCGATCCCGCACATGCCCACGCCGCCGATACCGACGAAGTGGATGCGACGGATACGGCGCATTTCCGGGTGCGGCATGGCTTTCTGATTCTCAACCATGGGCCACCTCCAGGCAGGTATCGACCACGTTACGGGTCGCATCGGGTTTGGCCAGGCGGCGTGCCGCGGTGGCCATGTCGGTGAGTCGTTGTGGTTGCATCAGGACCTCTGTCAGGCGTGCGGCTAGATCCGCTGCGCCAGTCGTTCTTTGCGGCATCAGGAAGGCAGCGCCTTCACGGGCCAAATAATCGGCGTTGCGGGTCTGGTGATCGTCGATCGCGTGGGGCAAAGGCACCAGCATCGAGGGCAGACCGGCGGCAGCCAGTTCACTGATGGTCAGCGCGCCTGCGCGGCACACCACCAGGTCGGCCCAGCCATAGGCGTGGGCCATGTCTTTGATGAAAGGCTGCACTTGCGCCTCGACGCCAGCCGCGCGATAGCGCTCTGCAGTCACTTCATCGTGGTTTTTCCCAGCCTGATGGAACACGTCCGGGCGCAGGTCGGGGGCGACGTGCGACAGGGCTTCAGGCAGTAATTTGTTCAACGGTTCTGCGCCCAGGCTTCCGCCGAGGATCAGCAAACGCGCCTTGCGACCAGCCAGGGCAGGTCGCGGTGTGTCGAGGAACAGCTCGGTGCGCACCGGGTTACCGGTGGTCCGTCGGCTGTCCGACAGGGTAAAGGTGTCGGGGAACGCTTCACAGACTCGGGCGGCCAACGGCACCAGCAACCGATTGGCGGTACCGGCCACGGCGTTCTGTTCGTGAACGATCACCGGCACACCGGCCAGTTTGGCTGCAACGCCGCCAGGACCGGTCACATAACCACCGAAACCGACCACGCACACCGGCCGCAACTGGCGAATGATCGCCCGCGCCTGCCAGACGGATTTGAGCAACATCAACGGCGCCTTGAGCAGGGACAACTTGCCCTTGCCGCGCAGACCGCTGGCGTTGATCCGGTGCAGCTCGATGCCGGCCATCGGCACCAGGTCATTTTCGATGCCACGCGGCGTGCCAAGCCAATGCACGGTGTAACCGCGGGCCTGGAACTCGCGAGCGCAAGCCAGCGCCGGGAACACGTGTCCGCCGGTGCCGCCCGCCATGATCAATACGTTAGCGCCCATGGGTCGGCTCCTCGGCGAAGTCGCTCTCATGGAACTCCATCTCCTCACTGCCCAGGTGGGTTCGACTCTCCCACTCAATGCGCAGCAACAAGCCGAGACAGGCACAGCAGATCACCAACGAACTGCCGCCATAACTGAGGAACGGCAAGGTCAGGCCTTTGGTAGGCAGCAGGCCGACGTTCACCCCGATGTTGATCAGGAACTGACCAATCCACAGGAACGACAGACCGTACGCAATATAGGCAGCAAAGAACTGCTTGGCCTTCTCGGCCCAATAACCGATGTACATGCCGCGAATACAGACAAAGACGAACAGCGCCACGGTGCACAGGGAACCCACGGCACCCAGCTCTTCGGCCAGAACCGAGAACACGAAGTCGGTGTGGGCTTCCGGCAGGTAGAACTGTTTCTGCACGCTGTTGCCCAGGCCTACGCCCAGCCACTCACCGCGACCGAACGCGATCAATGCTTGCGACAACTGATAACCGGCGCCGAACTGGTCGGCCCACGGGTCGGCAAAGTTGGTCAGACGCGCCATCCGGTATGGCTGCACCTGAATCAACAACACCACCGCCGCAACCGCCAGGACCACCATCAACGAGAACCGGAACAGCCCGACCCCGCCAAGGAACAGCATCGCCGCAGCCGCGCCCATCATCACGACGGTGGCACCGAAGTCCGGCTCCATCAGCAACAGACCCGCCATCGGCAGCAGCACGATGAACGGCTTGAAGAAACCCATCCAGCTTTCACGCACTTCTTTCTGGCGACGCACCAGATAACCGGCGAGGTAGATCACCACGAACACCTTGGCAATCTCGGAAGGCTGAACGTTGAAGAAACTGAAACCGATCCAGCGCATCGAACCGTTCACTTCACGGCCGATCCCCGGAATGATCACCATCACCAGCAAGCCGAACGCACCGATCAGCATCAGCCAGCCCAGGCGTTGCCAGGTGGCGATCGGAATCATCATGGTAACGATGCAGGCAGACAGGCCCAGCACCACGTAGATCAAGTGGCGAGTCATGTAGTACAGGGCACTGCCCGACTGCACGGCGCCCACTTCGGTCGAAGCCGAGGCGATCATGACCAGTCCGAGGCCGAGCAAGGCCAGGCAACCGGCAAGCATCGGAAAATCGAGATCGATGCCGCGCCCGGTGATGAGCGGCGAAGGAAACGGCTTGATGATGTTGAGCAGGCTCATGCCAGATCCTCCACTGCCTGGACGAACTGGTGACCACGGTCTTCGTAATTCTTGAACATGTCGAAGCTGGCGCAGGCCGGCGACAACAACACCACGTCGCCCGGTTGCGCAGCGGCGCGGCATTGCTCCACCGCTTCGACCAGCGAAGCAGCGCGGATCAGCGGCACGGCGTCGCCAATGGCCTCACCGATCTTGTCGGAGTCGCGGCCCATCAGGATCACGGCGCGGCAGTTGGCCGCCACCGGATCACGCAGATCATTGAACTCGGCACCCTTGCCGTCGCCACCGGCGATCAGCACGACCTTGCCGTCGATGTCCGCGCCCAGACCTTCGATGGCGGCCAGTGCGGCGCCGACGTTGGTGGCTTTGGAATCGTTGTAGTAGCTCACGCCGTCCAGGTCACGAACCCACTGGCAGCGATGTTCGAGACCGGCGAACGTGCGCAGGCTCGACAGCATGGCGTCGAACGGCAGGCCGACCGCGTGGCCCAGGGCCAGCGCCGCCAGGGCATTGGACTGATTGTGGGCGCCGCGAATTTTCAACTCGCGCACCGGCATCAGGTTCTGGAATTCGAAGGCGAGGTATTTCTCGCCGTCTTCTTCGCGGATACCAAACGCCTTGAAATCGGGTTTGCTCAAACCGAAGGTCCAGCAGGGCTGACCTTCGCCCATCAACGGACGGCTCAGGGCGTCCTGACGGTTGACCACGAACTGCCTGGCGCCACGGAAAATCCGGTGCTTGGCCAGGTGATAGGCCGGCAGGCCGCTGTAGCGGTCCATGTGGTCTTCGCTGACGTTGAGCACGGTCGCCACTTCGGCGTTGAGCTGGTCGGTGGTTTCGAGCTGGAAGCTCGACAGTTCCATCACGTACAACTCGATGTCATCGCGAAGCAGATCCAGCGCCGGCGTGCCGAGGTTGCCGCCGACAGCGACGCGCTTGCCGGCCGCAGCCGCCATCTCGCCCACCAGCGTGGTCACGGTGCTTTTCGCATTGGAGCCGCTGATGGCGACAATCGGCGCCTTCGCGTTACGCGCGAACAGCTCGATGTCACCGGACAACTTCACGCCACGAGCGGCGGCAGCCTGCAGGGCCGGGGTCGCCAGCGCCAGGCCGGGGCTCACGTAGAGCTCATCGGCGCGGCACAGGAATTCGACGTCCAGCTCGCCACAACGCACTTCCACGTGCGGATAGTCACGCTTGAGCGTGGCCAGTTCCGGTGGATTTTCCCGCGTATCGGCCACGGCAAACGACGTGCCCCGGTTCGCCAGGAAGCGAACCAGGGACATGCCGCTCTTGCCGAGGCCGACAACGATGCGGAAGTGGTCAGAAGCGATCAGAGACACGAGTTTCTACCTCAGCTTCAGGGTGGCAAGGCCGATCAGCACGAGAATCACGGTGATGATCCAGAAACGGACGATCACACGCGGCTCGGGCCAGCCCTTGAGTTCAAAGTGGTGGTGAATCGGTGCCATGCGGAACACACGGCGACCGGTCAGTTTGAAGGAGGCAACCTGAATGACGACTGACAGGGTCTCCATCACGAACACGCCGCCCATGATGAACAGGACGATTTCCTGGCGAACGATCACCGCGATGGTGCCCAGGGCCGCGCCCAGCGCCAGCGCACCGACGTCGCCCATGAAGACTTGTGCCGGGTAGGTGTTGAACCAGAGGAAGCCGAGGCCCGCACCGATCAACGCACCGCAGAACACGATCAGTTCACCGGCGCCGGGTACGTACGGGATCAGCAGGTATTCGGCGAATTTCACGTTACCCGACAGGTAGCAGAAGATCCCCAGACCACCACCGACCATCACGGTCGGCATGATCGCCAGGCCGTCGAGGCCGTCGGTCAGGTTGACCGCGTTGCTCGAACCGACGATCACGAAGTAAGTCAGCACGATGAAACCTGCGCCCAGCGGAATGCTGTAGTCCTTGAGCATTGGCAGGATCAGGGTGGTTTCGACCGGCGTCGCGGCGGTCATATAGAGGAAGATCGCCGCGCCGAGACCAAACACCGACTGCCAGAAATACTTCCAGCGGCTCGGCAGGCCTTTGGAGTTTTTCTCGATGACCTTGCGATAGTCATCGACCCAGCCGATGGCACCGAACAGCAACGTCACCAGCAACACGGTCCACACATAGCGGTTGCTCAGGTCAGCCCAGAGCAAGGTGCTGACGCCGATGGACGACAGGATCAGCGCGCCACCCATGGTCGGGGTGCCGGATTTGGACAGGTGCGATTGCGGGCCGTCGTTACGAACGGATTGACCGATCTGACGGTTCTGCAACGTGCGAATCATCCACGGGCCATAGCACAGCGACAAAACCAGCGCGGTCAGCACACCGAGAATCCCGCGCAGGGTCAGGTACTGAAAGACCGCGAAGCCTTTGTAGAACTGTTGCAGATACTCCGCTAGCAGCAGCAGCATTAATGTTTCTCCAGACTGGACCCGCACAAAGCGGCGACGATGTTTTCCATCGCAGCGCTGCGCGAGCCCTTGATCAAAATGGTGGTGTTTGTGTCTTGCTCGGCGCCGAGGGCCTTGATCAGTTCAGCCTGAGTGGTGAAGTGATAAGCCTGCTCGCCAAAAGCGTTTACGGCGTGAGTCATCAACGGCCCGACCGCGTAAAGCGCAGAAACCTTGCCACGGGCATACTCGCCCACGTCGCGGTGCCCCTGCTCCGCCCAGTCGCCCAACTCGCCGATATCCCCGAGCACCAGAACGGTGCGGCCGGAAAAGCCGGCGAGTATATCAACGGCCGCGCACATCGAGGTGGGGTTCGCGTTGTAAGTGTCATCGATCACGCGTATGCCATTGCTGGCCAGTTGCGCGACGGTACGGCCCTTGACCGGCTGCACCGCGCCGAGGCCGGTGGCGATGCCGGACAGCGACACGCCCAAGGCGTGCGCGGCAGCGGCGGCGGCCATGGCATTGGCAACGTTATGGGTGCCGAGCAGGTTCAGTTGAACGCGCTCCACACCGCCAGGACTGTGCAGATTGAACGCCGGGCAACCGCGCGCATCGCGATCCAGATCGCTGGCGTAGAAGTCGGCGCTGACGTTGCTCAGGGCAAAGGTCAGCACTTTGCGACCGGCGGCGCGGGTCTTCCAGATGTCGAAGGCCTTGTCGTCGAGATTGAGCACGGCGATGCCATCGTCCGCCAGCCCTTCAATAATCTCGCCCTTGGCTTCCACGATTTTTTCCGGCCCGCCGAACTCGCCGACGTGGGCGGTCCCGGCGTTGTTGAGCACGGCCACGTGGGGCTTGGTCATGCCAACGGTGTAGGCAATTTCGCCGAGCCGCGAAGCACCCAGCTCGATCACGGCGGCGGTATGTTCCGGCGCGAGTTCAAGCAAGGTCAGCGGCACGCCGAGGTCATTGTTCAGGTTGCCACGGGTCGCCAACACCGGACCGCGTGTGCGCAGGATGCTCGCAAGCATTTCCTTGACCGTGGTCTTGCCGCTGGAGCCGGTGATGGCGGCGACTGGGTGAGTAAACGCAGCACGGTTCATCGCCCCCAGTTGCCCCAGGGCCTGACGGGCGTCCTTGACCAGCAATTGCGGCAGCCCACTGTCGGGCACTTCGCGCTCGACCAGGGCAGCCACCGCGCCTTTGTTCGCCACATCATTCAGATAGTCATGGCCGTCGAAACGCGGGCCGGTCAAGGCAATAAACAGTTGGCCCGGCTTGATCGCACGGCTGTCGATGCTGACGCCATCGAACGTGGCATCGGCGATGATCATGCGGCCATTGAGCGCGCCAGTCAGTTCGCTCAGTTTCAAGTGTTTAAGCATGAGTCACCTCCCACGCGGTCAGTGCGCGATCAGCCTCGACCAGATCAGAGAAGTCATGACGCTGGCCGTTGATTTCCTGATAGTCCTCGTGACCTTTACCGGCCAGGACAATCACGTCATCCACCGAAGCACTGGCGATCAATTGCGCAATGGCCTGACCACGACCGGCGACGAACGTCACCTTATCCACGTTGGTGAAACCGGCGCGGATGTCATCGAAAATTACTGCAGGGTCTTCGGTGCGCGGATTGTCATCGGTGACCAGCACGCCGTCGGCAAGACGCTCGACCACTTCAGCCATCAGCGGGCGCTTGCCGCGATCGCGATCACCGCCGCAGCCGAACAGGCACAGCAAGCGACCTTTGGCATGCGGACGCAGGGCCATCAATACTTTTTCCAGCGCATCCGGGGTGTGGGCGTAATCGACCACCACCAGCGGCTGATTACCGCCGCCCAGGCGCTGCATTCGGCCGGCCGGGCCTTCGAGTTTCGGCAGGACCTTGAGGATTTCGTCCAGCGCGTAGTCGAGACCGAGCAAGGCACCGACCGCTGCCAGGACGTTGCTCAGGTTGAAGCGACCAAGCAAGGTGCTGCGCAGATGATGCTCGCCTTGCGGCGTGACCAACGTGGCGCGCACGCCTTCGTCGTCGAACTGCGCTTCGCGGCAAAACAGGTAGGCGCTGCTGTCGAGCAGGCTATAGGTGATCAAGCGCGACTCACGTTTTTCAGCAGCCAGTTGCCGGCCGAAATCGTCGTCGAGGTTCACCACCCGGCATTTCAGATCGTTCCAGTCGAACAGCTTGGCCTTGGCTTCGCCGTAGGCCTGCATGGTGCCGTGGTAATCCAGATGATCGCGGGACAGATTGGTCATCACCGCCACATCAAACGCCAATGCCGTTACACGGCCCTGATCCAGACCATGGGAAGACACTTCCATGGCCACGGCTTTGGCACCGGCCTTTTTCAGGTCGGCGAGGGTCGCTTGCACGGCGATCGGGTTCGGCGTGGTGTGCAGCCCGCTTTCCAGCGCGCCGTAGAAACCAGTGCCCAGTGTGCCGACAATGCCGCAATGCTGGCCGAGCAAATCCAGTGCTTGCGCCACCAATTGGGTCACGCTGGTTTTGCCGTTGGTGCCGGTCACGCCGACCAGGTTCAGGTGGCGGCTCGGTTCACCGTAGAAACGCCCGGCGATATCGGACAGCTGCGCCGCCAGGCCTTTGACCGGAATCAGCGGCACGTCGGTGATCGGCAGCACGGTTGCGCCTTCGACTTCATACGCCACGGCTGCAGCACCGCGCTGCAAGGCGTCGGCAATGTGCGCGCGACCGTCGAACTTGCCGCCAGGAACGGCAAGAAACAGATCGCCAGCCCGCACATTGCGGCTGTCCAGTGTCAGTTCGCGGATCAACAGATCGCGGCCAGCGTGGGCGAAAATCTTGTTCAGGCTCAGAGACATCAGCCGCGCCCTCCATTGGCTTTCAGCGGAACAACCGGTGTTGCATTGGCTTGCTGCACCGGCGGCAGGTTGTCCGGCGTGACGTTCATCAGGCGCAGGGTCCCGGACATCACTTTGCTGAACACCGGCGCCGATACCAGGCCACCGAAATAGCCGGCTTTGGTCGGTTCATCGATCACCACCACGATGGCGTATCGCGGGTCGCTCATCGGGCCGAAGCCTGCGAACAGCGAGCGGTAGGAATTCTCGGCATAGCCTTTGGTGCCGACCGACGTTTTACGCGCCGTACCGGACTTGCCGCCGACGTGATACGCCGGCACTTGCGCACGGAATACACCGCGCGGTGCTTCGATCACTTGTTGCAGCATGGTTTGCATGGTCTTGGCGACAGCTTCCGGCAGCACTTGCGTGGTTTGCGGCGCCTTGTCGGTCTTGATCAGGGTCAGTGGCGCGAGGCGACCGTTGTTGGCCAGGGCCGAGAAGGCGTGGACCAACTGGATCGCGGTCACGGAAATACCGTAGCCATAGGACAGCGTGGCGGTTTCAGCCTTGCGCCATTCGCGGTAGTTCGGC
The DNA here is from genome assembly GCF_019946615.1 of Pseudomonas sp. BF-R-01. NCBI lineage: Bacteria > Pseudomonadati > Pseudomonadota > Gammaproteobacteria > Pseudomonadales > Pseudomonadaceae > Pseudomonas > Pseudomonas sp. BF-R-01. Next base: position 40,785 of record NZ_JAGYFX010000023.1, on the reverse strand, counting down.
AGGTTGCCCACGCGCTCGCCCGGGAAGCCGAGGCCGGTGTCCTGGCCGAGGCCGACTTTCTGCGCCAGGCGGAAAATGGTTTCGCCGCCGATATCGAACGCGACCTTGCTCATGCCGACGTTACTGGAGTTGATCAGAATGCCGGTCAGGTCGAGTACCGGACCTTCGGTCTTCGATACGTCCTTGATGGTGTACTTGCCAATCTGCAGGCTGCCCGGGTACACCTCGACGGTGTCGGTCGGTTTCCAGCGGCCGGTTTCGATCGCGGCACTCATGGAGATCGCTTTCATGGTCGAACCCGGTTCGAACACGTCGATCATTGCGCGGTTACGCATCATCGCCGGTTGCAGGTTGCGACGGTTGTTCGGGTTGTAGGTCGGCTGGTTGACCATGGCGAGGATCTCGCCGGTCTTCACATCCATGATCACCAGGCTGCCGGCTTTCGCGCCGTTCTCGATGATCGCGTTGCGCAGCTCGCGGTTGGCCAGGTATTGCAAACGCAGGTCAATGGACAACGCCAAGGGCTTACCGGCCTTGGCGTTTTTGGTCACCTGAACATCTTTGATAAGTCGACCGCGCCGGTCCTTGATGACCTGCCGCTTGCCAGGGACACCGGCGAGCCATTCGTCATAGGCCAGCTCGACACCTTCACGACCGTGGTCATCAATGTCGGTAAAGCCGACCATATGAGCAGTCACTTCACCGGCCGGGTAGAAACGGCGGAATTCTTCGATGCCGTAGACGCCCGGCACTTTCAGGTCGAGCACGGACTGGCCTTGCTCAGGCGTCAGCCCGCGCACCAGATAGATAAATTCTTTATTAGCCTGAGCTTCGAGACGTTCGGCGAGGGCTTTCGGATCCTGACCCAACGCGGCCGCCAATGCTGGCCACTTCTCTTTGGCCGTTTGCATTTCCTTGGCGTTGGCCCACAGCGTGGTGACCGGAGTACTGACAGCCAAAGGCTCGCCGTTACGGTCGGTGATCAGACCACGGTGAGCCGGAATTGGAATATGACGAACGCTGCGCGCGTCGCCCTGGCCTTTCAGGAAGGCACGGTCGACCACTTGCAGGTCAATGATGCGCCAGCAAATTGCCGCGACCATGACGCCGAGCAAACCCACCACCAGGCGAAACCGCCATGGAAAGAGTGCGCCTTCGAGTTTCATCATGGCGCCACCATCTGCACGTCAGCGGCGCCAGGAATGTGCATCTTCAGTTGCTCGGTGGCCAGGACTTCGATGCGGCTGTGCGCCGTCCAGGTGCTCTGCTCGAGAATCAACCGGCCCCATTCCGCCTGCGCCTTGTCGCGCACGCTCAACTCGTTGTAAAGCGAGTTCAACAGCTGACGGTTCCAGTGGGCGCTGTACGACACGCCGATGGCCGACACGAGCACGCCAACAAACAGCAGGAGCATGAAAAAGCTTCCGCCGGGAAGTGGCTTGGCGAAAAGCTTGCTCACCGCAGCTTCTCCGCCACGCGCATGACGGCGCTACGGGAACGTGGGTTGGCTTTGAGTTCGGCCTCGGAGGCGGACTGCGCTTTGCCATGGATTTTGATTTTCGGTTCGAACGCGACGTGACGGACCGGCAGGTTGCGCGGCAGGTTGTCGGCTTCGCCTTTCACCAGTTTGCGCATGAACAGTTTGACGATGCGGTCTTCCAGCGAGTGAAAACTGATGACCACCAAGCGGCCACCGATTTCCAGGGATTCCAGCGCAGCTTCAAGGCCGGCTTCCAGATCGCCCAGTTCGTTGTTGACGTGAATACGCAGGCCCTGGAATGCACGGGTCGCAGGGTTCTTGCCCTTTTCCCATGCCGGGTTGGCGACTTTCAGGACTTCAGCCAGATCGCCGGTGCGTTCGAACGGCTTGATGTCGCGACGCTCGGCCACGGCACGGGCCATGCGCCCGGAGAAACGTTCTTCGCCGTATTCCTTGAACACCCGGGCGATTTCTTCCACCGGCGCGGTGTTGACGAATTCGGCAGCGCTGATCCCGCGGGACGGGTCCATGCGCATGTCCAGCGGGCCATCATTGAGGAAACTGAAACCGCGCTCAGGGTCGTCGAGCTGTGGCGAAGACACGCCCAGGTCAAGCAGAACACCGCTGACCTTGCCGGCCAGACCGCGTTCGGCGACTTCCGAACCGAGCTCGGCAAAGCTGCGCTGCACAACGACAAAGCGGCCGTCTTCGGCCGCTAGCGTCTGCCCGGTGGCAATCGCTTGAGGATCCTTGTCGAATCCCAGCAACCGACCCTCGGGACCAAGCTGGCTGAGGATCAACCGGCTGTGTCCGCCGCGCCCGAACGTGCCGTCCAGATAGCAGCCATCAGGACGTACGGCGAGAGCCTCGACGGCTTCGTCAAGCAGTACGGTGATGTGGTTAAAGCCGCTATCAATAGTCACAGGATCAAATCACGCAGTTCATCAGGCATGGCGCCCGGTTGTTGAATAGCAGCCAGGTCAGCGGCAGAAACCGCATCCCAGGCATCCTCGTCCCACAATTGGAACTTGTTCAGTTGGCCTACCAGCATCGCGCGCTTATCCAGCCGGGCATATTCACGAAGACGCGGCGGAACCAGGAAACGACCACTGCCATCGAGCTCGAGGTCGACGGCATTACCAATCAGTAAACGTTGCAGGCGGCGGTTCTCTTCGCGAAGCGAAGGCAGTGCGCGCAGTTTGGTTTCAATAATTTCCCACTCATCGAGGGGGTAAACACACAAACACGGATCAACGGCATCAATTGTGACGATAAGCTGACCGGAACTACGCGAAACGAGCTCGTCACGGTACCGGCTCGGCATGGCGAGACGGCCCTTTGCGTCGAGACTGATAGCGTTAGCTCCGCGAAACACGTCAGCGTTTCTCCAAATATTAGCGTTTTGCGTTCAAAAAACCCACTTCATGCCACTTTCCACCACTTGCGCACACTATAGGAATGCGGCCACCGCACCGTCAAGGCGCGGATTAAAGGAAAACCCTTACAGAACTGAGATTTAGGAGCGTATTGGGAGGGGTAACGGCAATCTGGCGGATGAATTTGCTCGATAACTTGAATCAGCACAGAAGGCTGCGTTCAGAAGTTAAAGTAGTTTGTTAAGAGTAAGATTTTTTCGGTATTACAAAAGAGGTTATGCGATTGATTGTGCAGGAGGGAAATTGCCATTACGAGCGCCCTGCTCAACGATTCAAACAGGGAGGGAAAAAGGTGGAGAGTCGATCTGTAAGCCGGGTTCTGTCTTGAACAGTCATTCGTCTACGATGGCCATCACTGGACATCTTTAGCAACCTACCCGGTCCCAGCGCGGGCCACGCCTTGGGACCCTATTTGGTCTTGCTCCAAGTGGGGTTTACCTAGCCACGAACTGTTGCCAGACGTGCGGTGCGCTCTTACCGCACCTTTTCACCCTTACCGGCGCCGAAGCGCTTAGGCGGTTATTTTCTGTGGCACTTTCCGTAGGCTCACGCCTCCCAGGCATTACCTGGCACTTCGCCCTATGGAGCCCGGACTTTCCTCCCCCCCCTAATTTTCATAGAGGGCAGCGACTGTCCGATCGACTCTCCGCCGCGAAGGTTAACGGCAGAGCGGCCGAAGAACAAGCGTTAAACGCCATCAGCCACGCCTACACGTCGGGATTTACTCGCCCTTCTGCTTATCCAACGCGACCTGATACAGGACATTCTTGCGTTCGCCGGTAATTTGCGCGGCCAATGCTGCGGCCCGCTTGAGTGGCATTTCTTCGAGCAACAGATTGAGGATGCGCATGGCTTCACTGCTGACGGCATCTTCCGTCTCGGGGGCAGACCAGCCCGCCACCAACACCACACACTCACCGCGCTGCTGATTGCTGTCCGACTCGACAAACTCGCGCAGCTCGGCCAATGGCAGGCCTTTCAGGGTTTCGAAGGTTTTGGTCAGTTCGCGCGCCAGCAACGCCAGACGCTCGCCACCGAAGACCAGCTCCATGTCTTGCAGGCATTCCAGGATCCGGTGCGGGGCCTCGTAGAAAATCAGCGTGCGCGCCTCTTCCTTTACCAACTCCAGACGAGCCCGACGACCGACCGCCTTGGCCGGCAGGAAGCCTTCGAAGATAAAACGGTCCGACGGCAAACCCGCCGCCGACAGCGCCGCAATCAATGCACAAGCCCCCGGGACCGGCACGACATTGATTCCGGCCGCACGGGCCTGACGCACCAGGTGATAACCCGGATCGGAGATCAGCGGCGTTCCGGCGTCGGAGATCAGCGCCACATCGTCACCGGCAAGCAGGCGGGTAATAAAGCGGCTACCTTCATCCCGCTCGTTGTGCTCGTGGCAAGCCGCCAGCGGCGTGGGGATGCCGAAATGCTGCATCAAACGCTGAGAATGACGGGTATCTTCGGCGGCGATCAATGCCACTTCGCGCAGGATCTTCAGTGCGCGCGCACTGATGTCGTCCAGGTTGCCGATGGGCGTCGCCACCACATAAAGCGAGCCAGCAGCGGAATTCAAAGCACCTGGAGCAGTCAAAGCGCACACCTCATGATCGGTAAAAGCCGCCATTGTAGCGCGTAGCGACGATTGCGATACGCGCAAGCAACCCCGGGTTTTTCAGGCTACGGTGCAGTGCTGCAACATTTGTACGAGCTAAATTGATCGATTCACGCCAGTAGCATCGCGCCCCGGCCAGTGCTTGGGTACAATTCCACGCTTATTTGATCGAGTATCAGGAACACTACATGATCGCTTGCCTGCGGCTGTTCACTGCCCTCTGCCTCGCTGCCTTGCTGGCGGCTTGCGCCAGCTCGCCCTCTTCCAGCCTTGGCGAACTTCCACGGACCCCGGATGCTAGTATCGAGCAACTGCTCGATCAGGCCGCCAAAAGCAAAACGCCGGAACAAGCCGCGCTGTTTCGCCTGAGCGCGGCCGACCTCGCTTATCGCCAGGGCAATGCCGGCCAGTCCGCGCAAATCCTGCAACAAGTGCCGGTCGAGCAACTCAAGCCAGGCCAACAGGTCTTCGCCAACACTCTGGCGGCCGAACTGGCCATGACCCGCAATCAGCCGAAAGCGGCGCTGACCGCTTTGAGCCATCCAAGCCTGCAACGCCTGGGTGAATTGCCGGAAGAACAACAGATTCGCACCGGCACCGTGCACGCTCGCGCCCTTGAGGCCGATGGCCAGACCCTCGCCGCCGCACGGGAGCGTATTTTCATCGCGCCGATGTTGAGCGGTGAAGCGGCAGGCAAAAACCACGAAGCGATCTGGACCCTGATCGCTTCGCTGCCAACCGACCAATTGCAGCCAACCACCAAGGACGACCTCGGTGGCTGGATGGGCCTGGCGCTGGCGGTTAAAACGGCCGGCACGCTTGAGCAGCAACAAGCTGCGATCGACAACTGGCGCGCCCAGAACCCTAAACACCCGGCCGCCATTCAGTTGCCGCTGTCACTGACCAAACTCAAGGAACTGGCCAGCCAGCCTCTGAGCAAGATCGCCCTGCTGCTGCCGCAAGACGGCCCGCTGGCATCGGTTGGCAAAGCGCTTCGCGAAGGTTTCATGGCAGCGCACTACCAGGCTCAACAGGCCGGCCAGAAGCCGCCTGCCATCGAGTTCTATGACAGCTCGCGCCTGACTTCCCTTGACGAGTTCTACCGCAAGGCTCAGGCCGATGGCGTGCAACTGGTCGTCGGCCCGCTGGAAAAACCACTGGTCAAACAGCTCAGCACTCGCCCGCAGCTGCCGATCACGACCCTGGCGCTGAACTACAGCGAAGGCGAACAAGGCCCGGCCCAGTTGTTCCAGTTCGGTCTTGCCGCTGAAGACGAAGCCCGCGAAGTGTCCCGTCGCGCTCGCGCCGATGGCCTGCATCGCGCCGCGATCATGGTGCCAAAAGGCGAATGGGGCGACCGCGTACTCCGAGCGTTCAGCCAGGACTGGCAGGCAAACGGCGGCAGCATCGTTGCCACCGAGCGCGTTGATCAGCCAGTGCAACTGGCCCAGCAGATTGCCGACATGTTCCAGCTGCGCCAGAGCGAAGGTCGTGCCAAGAGCCTGCAAAGCACCGTCGGTTCGCAGGTCGCTGCCCAGCCTTCGCGTCGCCAGGACATCGAGTTCATCTTCCTGGCCGCCACACCTCAGCAAGCCCAGCAGATCAAACCGACCCTGAACTTCCAATACGCAGGCGATGTGCCGGTTTACGCCACCTCCCACGTATTCAGTGCCAGCGGCGACGTGAACCAGTACAACGACATGAACGGCATTCGCTTCTGCGAAACCCCATGGTTGCTGGACGCCAATGACCCGCTGCGCAAGCAAGTGACCACACAATGGCCACAAGCCGCCGGCAGCCTGGGTCGTTTGTATGCGATGGGCGTCGACGCCTACCGCCTGGCTCCGCGCCTGGGGCAACTCAAGGCGCTGCCGGACAGCCGCATCGAAGGTCAATCGGGTAGCCTGGGCATGACTCAGAACCAGCGCGTCGTGCGCCAGTTGCCGTGGGCACAGTTCGCCAACGGCCAGGTTCAACGCCTTCCGGACACCCCGCGCTGATGCCTGACCGGTCACGCCAGCAAAGTGGTAAAGATGCCGAGCGCCATGCGCTCGAGCATCTGCAACAACAGGGTCTGCGCCTGCTGGCGCAGAACTGGTTGTGTAAACGCGGCGAGCTTGATCTGGTCATGCTTGATGGCGATACAGTAGTATTCGTTGAAGTTCGCTACAGAAAAAACACTCAATGGGGTGGCGCGCTCGATAGCATCGATGAGCGCAAACGGCAGAAACTGATTTTTGCCGCGCAGTATTTTCTTCAGCGCGAGTCGCGTTGGGCCAATTCCCCTTGCCGTTTCGACGTGGTTGCCATCGACAGCAGCCTCGATCAGTTGAACTGGCTGCAGAATGCCTTCGACAGCTGATCGCGTGCGTCCCGAACCGGACACTTTCACCCGACAATTTTGCTCTTTGCTTTGCGGGCTGCACATTCATGTGCCGAGTAGCCGCGCTAATTAAGGTCACACAGATGGACATGCAATCCCGAATTCGCCAGCTTTTTCAGGCCAGTATCGACACCAAGCAAATGGCGATGGACGTACTTGCACCGCACATCGAGCAAGCCAGCCAAGTGATGGTCAACGCCCTGCTCAACGAGGGCAAAATGCTCTCCTGCGGCAACGGCGGTTCCGCGGGCGATGCCCAGCATTTTTCGTCCGAACTGCTCAACCGCTTCGAACGTGAGCGTCCGAGCCTGCCGGCCATCGCGTTGACTACCGACAGCTCGACGATCACCTCGATCGCCAACGACTACAGCTACAACGAAATCTTCTCCAAGCAGATCCGCGCACTCGGCCAGCCGGGCGACGTACTGCTGGCGATTTCCACCAGCGGCAACTCGGCGAACATTATTCAAGCGATCCAGGCCGCACATGATCGCGAAATGATTGTCGTAGCATTGACGGGCCGCGATGGCGGCGGCATGGCGTCGCTGCTATTGCCCGAGGACGTCGAGATTCGCGTACCGGCCAACGTCACCGCACGTATTCAGGAAGTCCACCTGCTGGCGATCCATTGCCTTTGCGATTTGATCGACAGCCAACTGTTCGGGAGTGAAGAATGACCCCTAATCGCCTAGGCCTTCTGGCCTTGACCCTGTGCCTCGGCATCAGCGGCTGCACCTCGGTGGTGAATGCCAGCCGTGAAGCGCCGATCGATGATGATCGCGGCACACGCACCTTAGGCAGCAAGATCGACGACTCTCTGATCGACACCAAAGTCGGCGTGAACATCGCCAAGGCCGATCCAGCCCTGGACAACGATTCGCACATCGTCGTCACCAGCTTCAACGGCGTCGTACTGCTCGCCGGCCAAACGCCGCGCGCCGACCTCAAGGCCAAGGCCGAACAGGCCGCTGCCGCCGTCCAGCGCGTGAAAACGGTGCACAACGAACTGCAGGTGCTGCCGCCTTCCGGCTTCCTTGCCCGCCAGAACGACACCTGGCTGACCTCCAAGATCAAAACCCAGATGCTCACCGACCCGAACATCCCGGGCTCGCGCATCAAGGTTGTCACTGAAAACGGCATCGTCTATTTGCTGGGCCTGCTGACCAAGCAGGAAGCCGCCCAGGCGACCAATCTGGTGCAGGGTGTTTCCGGCGTGCAGAAGATTGTGAAGCTGTTTGAGTACATCGACTGATACTAGCGGCGATCTAGAGACCGCCCTCGACCTGTAGGAGCACGGCTTGCCGGCGAAGGCGATTTCGAGGACGCCTTCGCCGGCAAACGGAACACCGCCCGGCCGCTCCTACAGGCAATAAAAAAGGCGATCCTTTCGGATCGCCTTTTTTATTACTTCACCACTTTCAAACTTGGCCGACCGCTTGGGCGCGGCGGCTCACTGTCCGGCGGCGGAAGATCATCATCCGGCTCGATCTCTTCCTCGTCCTCCATAGGCGATTCCAGATCGAACACCATGCCCTGACCGTTCTCCCGGGCGTAAATGCCCAGGATCGATGCGATAGGCACGTACAGGGTGTGCGGCACGCCACCGAAGCGCCCCTCGAAGCTGACTGCTTCGTTATCCATGTGCAGATGACGCACGGCGGCCGGCGATACGTTCAGGACAATCTGTCCGTCACTGGCAAAACCCTGAGGCACCTGCACCGACGGATACTCGGAATTGACCAGCATGTGCGGGGTGCAATCGTTGTCCACAATCCACTCGTAGAGCGCGCGGACCAGATAAGGTCGACTGGAGTTCATAGCGGCTCCTTAAGCCTTAGCGCATATCGCGTTCGACGCCAGACAGACTTGCCTGGAAAGCCTCACGCGCAAACGAGCGCTCCATATAATCAAGCAACGGCTTGGCGGGCCGTGGCAGTTCAATACCCAAAATCGGCAAACGCCAGAGTATTGGTAGTAGGCAGCAATCCACCAGACTTTGTTCCTCGCTGAGGAAAAACGGCTTGTCGGCGAACAGCGGCGACACGCCAGTCAGGCTTTCGCGCAGCTCTTTACGAGCAACGACACGGGCAGCTTCCTTGGTCCGCGAATCCAGAATCAGATCCACCAGACCACACCAGTCACGCTGAATACGATGAATCAGCAAACGGCTGTTGGCACGCGCCACTGGATAAACCGGCAGCAAAGGCGGATGCGGGTAACGCTCATCCAGATATTCCATCACCACGGTCGACTCCCACAACGCCAGGTCACGATCGACCAGGGTGGGCAGGCTTCCGTAAGGGTTCACCTCAATCAGTTTAGGCGGCTGGCGGCCAGCTTCCACGTAAATGATCTCGGCGCTGACACCCTTCTCTGCAAGTACGATGCGCACTCGGTGGGAATAGTGGTCGGCGGGGTCGGAGTAACAGGCCAACCGATTGGTCACGCCCATGGCGGTCCTCCTCGCTTGTTGAAATTATCGGAAGCGGAAAAACGAGCGCGCCCAGAGGGCGTCTCCCGTAACGCCTGGATAAACCAGACTCGTTACACCTTCAGAGACGCCCTTGGGCGCGCGCGATTAACAGCAATTGCTTGAAACTTTATCAGTGCACATCTTTCCAGTATTCGCGCTTGAGCAAGTAGGCGAATACGAAGAAGAACGCCAGGTACAGCAAGACGTAGGTACCAATGCGCTGATGCTGCAGCTTAACCGGGTTAGCCGAGTAAGCGAGGAAGGTTACCAGATTCTTGACCTTCTCATCGAACTGCTCTTCGGTCAGAGCACCGCTCTTCGGCACGATGGTCAGCTGATCGCACGCTTCATGAGTCAGCGCGGTACCGGTCAGCGGATCATATTGCTTCTTGCCGTCTTCGACGATCTGGACCTGTTTGCAACCGACGACCTGACGACCTTGCAGGCCCACCAGGACGTTCGGCATGCCCACGTTCGGGAAGACCTTGTTGTTCACGCCCCAAGGACGCGACGGATCTTCGTAGAACGATTTCAGGTAGCCGTAGAGCCAGTCCGTACCGCGAACACGAGCCACCAGGGTCAGGTCAGGCGGTGCAGCACCGAACCAGGTCTTGGCGTCAGCCGGCTGCATGCCGATGCTCATGTGGTCGCCGATCTTGGCGCCAGTGAACACCAGCTTCGACAGCATCAGATCGTGAGGAATGCCCAGATCGTCGGCAACACGCTCATAGCGCTGGAACTTGGCGCTGTGGCAGCCCATGCAGTAGTTGGCGAATGTACGCGCCCCATCTTGCATGGCGGCCTTGTCGGAAACGTCGATGTCGACCTTTTCCAACTCAGGACCACCGTGCTCGGCAGCGAAGGACAGTACAGGCAAAGCAGCAAGAATCAGTACAGCAAATAGCTTTTTCATCAGCCAGTCACCCTTTCCGGAACCGGTTTGGTCTTCTCGAGCCTGGTGTAGAAAGGCATCAGAATGAAGTAGGCGAAGTACAGGAAAGTACACACCTGCGACAGCAACGTACGACCTGGAGTCGGTGCCAGAACACCCAGCACGCCCAGAATCACGAACGAGATGCAGAACACCCAGAGCCAGATTTTGCTCAACCAGCCTTTGTAGCGCATCGACTTGACCGGGCTACGGTCCAGCCATGGCAGGACGAACAGTACAGCAATGGCCGCACCCATGGCGATAACGCCCAGGAGCTTGTCCGGAACCGCCCGCAGAATCGCGTAGAACGGTGTGAAGTACCAGACCGGAGCAATGTGCTCTGGGGTCTTGAACGCGTTCGCCACTTCAAAGTTCGGCTTCTCGAGGAAGTAGCCGCCCATTTCCGGGAAGAAGAACACGATCGAGCAGAAGATGAACAGGAACACCACCACGCCGACGATATCTTTCACGGTGTAGTACGGGTGGAAGGCAATGCCGTCCAGCGGTACGCCGTTTTCGTCTTTGTATTTCTTGATGTCCACGCCGTCCGGGTTGTTCGAGCCGACTTCGTGCAGCGCCAGAACGTGCAGCACCACCAGACCGAGAATCACGATCGGCAGGGCAACAACGTGCAGGGCAAAGAAGCGGTTCAGCGTGATACCGGAAATCAGGTAGTCACCACGGATCCACTGAGTCAGGTCGTTACCGATGACCGGGATCGCACCGAACAGCGAGATGATCACCTGGGCACCCCAGTAGGACATCTGGCCCCACGGCAACAGGTAACCCATGAAGGCTTCCGCCATCAGCGCCAGGTAGATCAGCATGCCGAAGACCCACACCAGCTCACGCGGCTTCTGGTACGAACCGTAGAGCAAGCCACGGAACATGTGCAGATAAACCACGATGAAGAACGCCGAAGCGCCGGTGGAGTGCAGCAGACGCAGAATCGAGCCGTACTCGACGTCACGCATGATGTATTCGACGGAAGCAAACGCTTCTTCCGCCGACGGGGTGTAGCTCATGGTCAGCCAGACACCGGTAACGATCTGGTTGACCAGAACGAGCAGCGCCAGGGAACCAAAGAAGTAGAAGAAGTTGAAGTTCTTCGGGGCGTAGTACTTGCTGAGATGGTCTTCCCACATTTTGGTCGCGGGAAAGCGCGCATCAACCCAATCCATGAACTTGCTCATCACGCTTTCTCCGTATCGACGCCAATGACAATAATCTCATTGGTCTCATAGGAATGCGGGGGAACTGGCAGGTTCAAAGGCGCAGGTTGCGACTTGTAGACGCGGCCAGCCAGATCGTAGTGGGAACCGTGGCACGGGCAGAAATAGCCGCCTACCCAGTCCTTGCCCAGATCAGCAGGTGCCACTTCGGGACGGAAGGTCGGCGAGCAACCCAAGTGCGTACAGATACCGATCAGCAGCAGAACCTCTGGCTTGATCGAACGCGTAACCGGGTCGACATAGGTCGGTTGTGTCGAGTTCTTGGAGGTCGGGTCAGCCAGCTGGCCCTCGATCTTTTTCAGATTCCCCAGGATTTCCTCGGTACGGCGGACAATGAACACCGGCTGACCGCGCCACTCAGCAATCATCTGCTGGCCTGGCTCGATTTTGCTGACATTCACTTTCACCGGTGCACCTGCGGCTTTCGCCTTGGCACTGGGAAACCATGACCCCACGAACGGGACCGCAGCCCCCACCGCTCCTGCAGCACCCACCACGGATGTGGCTGCTACCAAGAAGCGACGCCGGCCTGCATTCACGCCGTCATTGCTCATTCAGTCCTCTCCCATCAGCTTTGTGGCCTGTTAAATCAGGCATCTACTAAGTAAAACTATGTACTTATAAAAATTTTGCCGAATGGTAATGAAAAGCCCCAATTCTGACAAGGTAATTACCGAAGGGCTCCACTGCCAAGCCTTGTAGTATAGGGGCTCTGCGGATGTGGCAAGTTGTCACAGAGCAATTCTTTGATAAATCGCACCCATAAAAAAACGCCCAGCTCCGTGAGGAAACTGGGCGTTCTTTTTGAACGTGAAAGCGAATTAACGCTTCGAGTACTGCGGGCGCTTACGCGCTTTACGCAGACCGACTTTCTTACGTTCAACTTCACGGGCGTCGCGGGTAACGAAGCCAGCTTTGCGCAGAGCGCTACGCAGGGTTTCGTCGTAGTCCATCAGAGCGCGAGTGATGCCGTGGCGGATTGCGCCAGCTTGACCACTTACACCACCGCCGATCACGGTGACGTAGATGTCGAACTTCTCGACAGTCTCAGTCAATTCCAGCGGCTGACGAACTACCATGCGGGCAGTTTCGCGGCCGAAGAAATTATCCAGCGAACGGTTGTTGATGGAGATGTTACCAGTACCCGGACGCAGGAAAACGCGTGCGGTTGCGGTCTTGCGACGGCCAGTGCCGTAATTTTGAGTCGCCGACATAATGAACTATTCCGTTAAAACTTCAGTTCTTGGGGCTGCTGAGCAGTATGAGGGTGTACAGCGCCCGCATAGACTTTCAGCTTACGATACATGTCGCGACCCAGCGGGTTCTTAGGCAGCATGCCTTTGACCGCGGTCTCGATCACGCGCTCAGGGGCTTTAGCGATCAGCTTTTCGAAGTTGATCGACTTGATGCCGCCCGGGAAACCGGAGTGGGAGTAGTAGATTTTGTCGGTGGTTTTAGCACCGGTTACACGAATCTGCTCGGCATTGATAACGACGATGTAATCGCCGGTGTCAACGTGAGGAGTGTACTCAGCTTTATGCTTGCCACGCAGACGGCTCGCGATTTCGGTGGCCAGACGACCCAGGGTCTGACCTGCAGCGTCGACGACAAACCAGTCGCGCTGTACTGTTTCCGGTTTAGCAGTAAAAGTTTTCATTCTTTATAGCCTCAGGGGCCGCCCTGTAAATTAGACGGCGGATCTTACTGAATAGTGCGTACTTTGACAAGTCAAAGGCAGCCGGATACAGACGCTTTCGGGGGCTCGGGTCGGCGCGTCCGTTCAACGGCAAGATTCTTCGGCGGCGGCGCATCACTTCCACTGCAGAAAGAGGTGCGCAATTATGCAGATTGCGAAAAATATTTCAACCTGCTTTTATGATTGTTTTGCCCAAGGAGCACCTGATGGATTATCGACAGCTAGGCCGAACCAATCTGAACGTGAGCGCCATCTGCCTCGGAACCATGACCTGGGGCGAGCAAAACAGTGAAGCTGAAGCCTTCGCTCAGATTGAACGGGCCAAAAGCGCCGGCATCAATTTCATCGACACCGCCGAGATGTACCCGGTACCACCGAAAGCTGAAACCTACGCCACCACCGAGCGCTACATCGGCAATTATTTCAAAAGCCGCGGTGATCGCGCCGACTGGATCCTGGCCAGCAAGATCGCCGGCCCCGGCAACACCATCGACTACATCCGCGACAAAAACCTGCGCCACAACCGCCAGCACATCACCGAAGCCGTGGATGCGAGCCTCAAGCGCCTGCAGACCGACTACATCGACCTCTATCAATTGCACTGGCCGGAGCGCAGCACCAATTTCTTCGGTCAACTGGGCTACAAACACAAGAGCGAAGCGAACCTGACCCCGCTGGAGGACACCCTCGAAGCGCTGGACGAACAGGTCAAGGCCGGCAAGATCCGCCACATCGGCCTGTCCAACGAAACACCGTGGGGCACCATGCGTTTCCTGGCACTGGCCGAAGCCCGTGGCTGGCCGCGTGCAGTGTCGATCCAGAACCCGTACAACCTGCTCAACCGCAGCTTCGAAGTCGGCCTGGCGGAAATCGCCATCCGCGAACAGTGCGGCCTGCTGGCCTATTCGCCGCTGGCGTTCGGTTTCCTGTCGGGCAAGTACGAAGGTGGCGCGCGTCCGCCGAAAGGTCGCCTGAGCCTCTACAGCCGCTTCAGCCGCTATTTCAATCCACAGTCGGAAGCCGCCTGCAGCCGTTATGTGGCGCTGGCCCGCGAGCATGGTCTGGACCCGGCGCAAATGGCCTTGGCGTTTGTAACGCAGCAGCCGTTCGTGACCAGCAACATCATCGGCGCGACGACGCTGGAACAACTGGACAGCAACATTGCCAGCTTCGAGCTGAAACTTTCCGATGAAGTGCTGGCGGGGATCGAGGCGATCCACAAGGATCACCCGAATCCAGCACCGTAACCCGCACATGTAGGAGCTGGCTTGCCAGCGATCAAAGACGATGCGGTGCCGCGCCGAACCGATCGCCGGCAAGCCGGCTCCTACAGTGACCGCGCAATAATCTCCTTCATGATTTCGTTGGTGCCGGCATAAATCCGCTGCACCCGCGCATCCGCCCACGCCCGGGCGATCGGGTATTCCCACATGAACCCGTAGCCGCCATGCAACTGCACGCACTCGTCGAGCACCTTGCATTGCAGGTCCGTGCCCCAATACTTGGCCATCGCCGCCGTCGGCACATCGAGCTTGCCTTGCAGGTGCAACTCCAGGCAACGATCGACGAAGACCCGGCCAATCTGGATCTCGGTCGCCATCTCCGCCAGCTTGAAGCGGGTGTTCTGGAAGTCGGCAATCGCCTTGCCGAACGCCTTGCGCTCGCGGGTGTATTCCAGCGTCCATTGCAGCGCAGCCTCAGCCGATGCCAGCCCGCCAACAGCAACCGTCAGACGCTCTTGCGGCAATTCCTGCATCAGATACGCGAAGCCCATCCCGGCCTGGCCCAGCAGGTTTTCTTTCGGCACGCGAACATCCTGGAAGAACAGCTCCGAGGTGTCCTGCGCTTTCATGCCGACTTTTTCCAGGCGCTTGCCCTTGGCAAAACCCGGTGTGTCGGCCTCGACCAGAAACAGGCTGGTGCCCTTCGCGCCTGCCTTCGGATCGGTCTTGGCCACGACAATCACCAGATCCGCGAGATAGCCGTTGGTGATGAATGTCTTCGAACCGTTGATCACATATTCATCGCCATCGAGCACCGCCGTGGTTTTCACCCCTTGCAGGTCGGAACCGGCACCCGGCTCGGTCATGGCAATCGCGGTGACCATCTCGCCGGACACCAGTTTTGGCAGGTATTTGTGTTTCAGCGCTTCGCTGCCGTAATGCAGGATGTACGGCGCGACGATGTCGGAATGCAGGGAAAAACCGATCCCGGTCAGCCCCAGACGCCCCACCTCTTCGATCACCACCGCACTGTAGAGAAAATCCGCTCCCAGCCCGCCGTACTCTTCCGGCAGGTGTGAACAGAGCATCCCCGCCTCCCCTGCCTTGTTCCAGAGTTGGCGGTCGATATAGCCTTGTTTTTCCCATTGCCCATGAAACGGCACGGCCTCTTTTTCGAGGAAGGTTCGCACGCTGTCGCGAAAAAGTTCGTGCTCGGAACTGAACAAGGTTCTGGGGATCATGCGGCACCTGTCGTTATTGTTAGAAGGAATAGACCTTCAGAGACTAAGCCTCGCTTCCGATACAGGACACTGGACACATCCGACAAAAAATAAGACGATCCAGCCGTCTGGTGACCACTTTCCCCTATAAGAATAAAGTTGAATTATGTCTAACCAAGTCTCCACGCCCTTGCGGCGCGTCAGCATCCTGGCTATCGACCGGGTTTTCGCTTCCACCCTCATGCAAGCCAAGGATTTCTTCCACCTGGCCAGCCTGCGTTACGGCAAACAACTGGGCCAGGGCCTGACACCGGCGTTCGAAACGCGCCTGGTCAGCCCCGACGGCAAACCGGTCAACAGCTTCAGCGACGTGATCATGCCGGTGGACGGCGGCCTGGAAAACGCTGACGTCATCATCCTCCCGGCGTTCTGGGACGATTTCGAAACCCTTTGCCAACGTTACCCACAGATCCTGCCGTGGTTGCGCCAGCAGCATGCGCGCGGCGCGGTACTGTGCGGAGAGGCCACCGGGGTGTTCTGGCTCGCCGAAGCCGGGCTGCTCGACGGCAAGGAAGCGACCACTTACTGGCGCTTCTTCAATGCCTTTGCCGAGCGTTTCCCGAGGGTTTATCTCAATCAGGACAAGCATCTGACCGACGCCGACAACCTCTATTGCGCCGGCGGCACCACGTCGGCGTGCGATCTCTATATCTATCTGATCGAGCGTTTCTGCGGCGCCAACGTGGCCCAGGCCGTGGCCCGCGACATTCTCTATGAAGTGCAACGCAGCTACTCGCCGGGACGCATCGGTTTCGGTGGCCAGAAGCTGCACCAGGACGTGATCATCCTGCAGATCCAGCACTGGCTCGAAGAGCACTTCGCCGACAAGTTCCGCTTCGAAGACGTTGCCCGCGAGCACGGCATGAGCATCCGCAACTTCATGCGCCGCTTCCAGACCGCCACCGGCGACAAGCCGCTGCATTACCTGCAACGCCTGCGCATTGAAACGGCAAAGGGCTTGCTGTCCGGCAGCCGCAAGAGCATCAAGACCATCAGTTATGAAGTCGGCTACGACGATGCGAGCTTCTTCGCGCGGCTGTTCCGCCAGCACACCGAGTTGTCGCCGAACCAGTATCGGCAGCAGTTTCAGCAAGCGGCGTGAAACCCCGCAAACCCTGTAGGAGCACAGCTTGCTGGCGATGGCGTCCTTGAGATAGCCATCGCCGGCAAGCCGTGCTCCTACAGGGGATCTGCAACGTACAAAAAAGGCCTGCAATTGCAGGCCTTTTTCATTTTCCGAAATTTCCTACGGCTTGTGAGCCCGGGACAGGAATTCGTGGGATTGCATTTCCAGCAGACGGCTGAGGGTGCGCTGGAATTCGAAATTCAGGCGACCGCCGGTGTAGAGGTCTTTGAGCTCGACTTCGGCGGAAATGATCAGCTTCACGTTACGGTCGTAGAATTCGTCGACCATGTTGATAAAGCGTCGGGCGATGTCGTCGGTGGTGACGCTCATCTGCTCGACACCGCTGAGCAGCACGGCGTGGAAGATCTTGCCCAGTTCGATGTAATCGTTCTGGCTGCGTGGGCCGTCGCAGAGCTCGCGAAAGTCAAACCAGGCCACGTCATCGCAGGTGCGCAAGGCACGAATTTCGCGGTTCTCGATGATCAGCACATCGTTCTCGATGGCCGCCGTGCATTCCGGCGTCAGCGCACGGAAGCTCTTGCGCAGGCTTTCGTGAGACGCCTCATCGAGCGGGAAGTGGAACAGCTCCGCTTGCTCGAGGTGACGCAGACGATAGTCGACGCCGCTGTCGACGTTGACGATCTCGGTGTTCTGTTTGATCAGCGCGATGGCCGGCAGGAAGCGCGCACGCTGCAAGCCGTCCTTGTACAAACCGTCCGGGACGATGTTCGAAGTGGCAACCAGGGTCACACCGTTCTTGAACAGCTCTTCCATCAGCGTGCCGAGGATCATCGCGTCGGTGATGTCGGAAACGAAGAATTCATCGAAACAGATCACTCGCGACTCGTCGGAGAAGCGCTTGGCGATGATGGTCAGCGGGTTTTTCTCGCCACCGAGGGTCTTCATCTCTTCGTGCACACGCTTCATGAAGCGGTGGAAGTGAGTCCGGGTCTTTTCCTTGAACGGCAGCGCTTCGAAGAAGGTGTCGACCAGGTAAGTCTTGCCGCGACCTACGCCGCCCCAGAAATACAGGCCCTTGACCGGCGCCTGTTCTTTCTTGCCAAACAGTTTGCCGAGCAGGCCCGGTTTGTTCTGCGAGGCCGCGACCAGATCGTCGTACAGGCGCTGCAAATGGCGCACGGCGGTTTCCTGCGCGGCGTCATGGAAGAATTCCGGGCGTTTCAGATCAGCTTGATATCGTTCTAGGGGCGTCATAATTCGTTAGCAAGGCAACAAAAACGGGCCGTCACTGTAGCGATGGCCCGTGGGAATGGCAATCGGCCCTTGGTCGGACCGAGCCGTTGATTATTCCTGAACCGGCGTCAGCGCAATCCGCAAAGCGTCGATGGCAACGTCACGGGCCGCCGTGTCGGCGAACGCCGGGCTATCGGCCACGCATTCGCCTTCCAGCCAGACGCTGAAGCTCAGGTCTTGATTGCGCACGTCCAGAGGCTGGCCCGCTTGCAGTTGCTTGGTCACCTGGCCAGCGGTTTTACCGTCAGCAAAGTTGCGCGACAGCAGCAGTTGCTCGCCATCGGCCGCCAGCAGGCGGAAGCGGAAACTGCCGTCGTCTTCACGGAAGCTGACAAAACGCGCAGCTTTCGCGGCTTTCTTCTTGGTGGTCGCCGCGACTTGCGTCTGGGCCACGAAAGAACGCAAGCCGACCGCTTCACGCAGCTCGTTGAGGAAAGGCGTCGCCACGGCACGGGCCTTTTTCGCACCGATTTGCAGGATGTCTTCCAGATCAGCCGGGCGTTCGATCAGTTGGTGATAACGCTCGCGGGACTCGCCCAGTTCACTGTCGAGCAGTTGGAACAGACGATTCTTCGCCTCCCCCCAACCCAGGCCCTGCAACAATTCGCTGCGGAATTCGTCGGACTGTGCCGGGGTGGCAAAGGCCTGGAACAGCGTGAACAGGTGCGAATTGTCTGGATCTTTGGCTTCGCCCGGCGCGCGGGAGTCAGTGACGATCCGCGAGATCGCGTCTTTCATCTCTTTGGCGCTGCTGAACAACGGAATGGTGTTGTCGTAGCTCTTCGACATCTTGCGACCGTCGAGGCCGGGCAGCGTCGCGACGCTTTCTTCGATCAGCGCCTCGGGCATGGTGAAGAACTCTTTGCCCTGGCCAAACAGATGGTTGAAACGCTGACCGATATCCCGGGCCATTTCCACGTGCTGGATCTGGTCACGACCGACCGGCACCTTGTGTGCGTTGAACATCAGGATGTCCGCGGCCATCAGCACCGGATAGCTGTACAGGCCCATGGTGATACCGGCATCCGGGTCTTCGCCGGTTTCGACGTTCTTGTCCACCGAAGCCTTGTAGGCGTGGGCGCGGTTGAGCAAGCCCTTGGCGGCAACGCAGGTCAGCAACCAGGTCAGCTCCGGGATTTCCGGGATGTCGGACTGGCGATAGAACGTCACGCGGTCCACATCCAGGCCACCGGCCAGCCAGGTCGCGGCGATTTCCAGACGCGAGCGCTGGATGCGCAGCGGGTCATCGCATTTGATCAGGGCGTGGTAGTCGGCCAGGAAGTAGAACGAATCGGCATTGCTGTCGCGGCTGGCAAGGATCGCCGGGCGGATGGCGCCGGCGTAGTTGCCCAGGTGCGGCGTGCCGGTGGTGGTGATGCCGGTGAGGATACGGGTACGAGTCGTCATGGGTAATCGCTTGTCAGACTGCAATCAATTCGAAAGACGCGGCAGGATCAGATCCTTGAGATCGGTCAGCTTGCCATGAAAAAAGTGTCCGCATTCTGCCACTTTCAGCAGCTCATGGGGACGATCGAGTTTCTCGGACCAGTCGTAGACAGCTTGCGGGTCAATGACTTCATCGGTTTCCGGCTGGATCAGGGTCAGCGGGCAATTCACCGGCAGCAGGTCGTAACCATTGAGCCGGGTGACAGCGGCGGCCACCATGAACAAATGCTTGAGCTGTTCACCCTGCGCTTCCAGGCGTCCGCCGAGACTTGCTGCAACAAAACCACCGAAGGAGAAACCGAACAACGTCAGCGGCAAATCAGGATGTTTGGCGCGCAGCCATGCGGCCGCTGCCTGGGCATCGTCGACTTCGCCGGTCCCCATGTCGTGCGAGCCTTCGCTGGCACCGACGCCACGGTAATTGAAACGCAAGGTAATCAAACCGGCATCGCGCGCGGTGCGCTGCAGGGTCGAGACCACTTTGTTGAGCATGGTGCCGCCCTGCACCGGGTTCGGGTGGCAGATCAGCGCGATGCCGCGCGGCTGCTCGATATCCAGGTAAAGTGCTTCCAATTGCCCGACCGGGCCGTCAATCACTACAGGGGTTTCGCGCATAAGCAAGGAAGGAACTCCGTGACCTCGAATCGGGTCGACTCGTCTAGCAAATTGTCTGTGCCGATGTATTGCGAGTGAATCGCGGTATACAGCGCAGGTTCGAGCCGTTAACGTAAAGCAAAGCCGTTTATAGAGGAAGGACTCGTGGAACACTCGCTCTTAGTTTGGTTGTTGCCGACTCTTGCCCTGGTTGTGGGTGTCGCCATTGGATTCCTGATCGCTCGCCTGGTGCCGAACGCCGCGCCGAGCAGCACCCAACGTCAGCTGGATGACATTCAGGAACGTTTTGACAGTTATCAGAACGAGGTGGTTACCCACTTCAACAGCACTGCAAACCTGGTCAAGAAACTGACTCAGAGCTATCAGGAAGTGCAGGATCACCTCGCCGAGGGTGCCAACCGCCTGGCCCTGGACGAGCAAACCCGCCAACGCCTGCTGGCTTCGCTGCACGCCGACGCGGCAGCGGCCCCACGGGAACGCCTGACGCCACCGCGCAATCAGGAGCCGCCTCGCGACTACGCCCCCAAAGCCCCGAACGCGCCGGGCATGCTTGATGAGCATTACGGCCTGAAGAAGTAATCAGGTTTCGCGCGATACACAAAAGCCCTCGGACGAGTGATTGTCCGGGGGCTTTTTTGTTGCTGATCCAATACCTTTGGTGCCGACTCGGCCCCTTCGCGGGCAAGCCCGCTCCCACAGGGATCGCGTACCTATCAAGCGACTCGGTCACTGTGGGAGCGGGCTTGCCCGCGAAGGGGCCAGAACTGGCGACACAAAAAAACCGCCCGATCTGTTTAGGATCGGGCGGTTTTTTTTACGCCTGGGGTTCAGTCAGGTGGGTAAAGGGGCTGCGTTTACTGCTGTGGATACTCTTGACCCGGAATCGCCTTGAGGTTGACCTCGACGCGACGGTTCTGTGCCCGGCCATTGACGTCGCCGTTGCTGGCAATCGGGTTATCCGGCCCGGCGCCGCGCGCCGACAGGTTGGCACCACTGACACCTTGGGACGTCAGGTAAGTCGCCACGCTCTGCGCACGACGCTGGGACAGGTCCATGTTGTGCTGATGGCTGCCGGTGCTGTCGGTGTAGCCAACGATTTCGATCTGGTTCTGGTTGAACTCTTTGAGCGAACCGGCCAGGTTGTTCAGCGGCTGATAGAAGCTGGAAGCGATGTTCGCCGAATCGGTGGCGAACGTGATGTTGCCCGGCATGATCAGCTTGATCTGATCGCCCTGACGCTGCACTTCAACACCGGTGTTGGCCATGCTGGCGCGCAGCTTTTTCTCTTGCTGGTCGGCGTAGTAACCGTAACCGGCAGCCGAAGCACCCACTACGGCGGCGCCGATCAGCGCACCCTTGCCACGGTTATCGTGGTTGATGGCGGCACCGGCCAACGCACCCGCCAGAGCGCCGAGGCCGCCGTACTTGGCGGTTTTGCTCATGCCCGTGGAACCACCGTCGGCCTGCCCCTGGCTGCTGTCATATGGGTTGGGCGAGGCGCAGCCTGACAACAAGGCCACAGCCGTAGCGACAATAATCAAACGCTGCTTGGTGAACATGAAGAACTCCTACTTTTTGCATTCTGGGATGCAACGGGTCTTAGGCATTGGTTCTTTGCGGGCGTTTGATCATTTCGGGCGCAGAAAATTCCGTCGATCCCCTTAAGCCCGCACAAAAGGGTTGTCGCGCATTTCATCACCCAGACGCGTATCCGGACCATGACCGGTCACCACCGTTGCGTCTTCATCAAGGGTGTACAGGCGCTGCTTGATCGAACGCACGATGGTCGCCTGATCACCACCCCACAAATCCGTGCGCCCTACCCCGCGACGAAACAACGTGTCACCGGCAATCAGCAGCTTAGCCTCTGAAAACCAAAAGCTCATGGAACCCGGCGTATGACCTGGCGTGTGCAACGCCACGCCGCAACCGCAGGCAAGTTCTTCATCGTCGGCCAACCAGCGATCCGGCGATGGAACCGGCGTGTAAGGCACACCGAACATCTGGCATTGCATCTCCAGATTGTCCCAGAGGAACTGATCCTCTTTGTGCAAGTGCAGGGTCGCGCCGGTTTTCTCCTTCAACTGACCGGAGGCCAGGAAGTGATCGAGGTGCGCATGGGTATGGATGATGCTGACAACCTTCAGGCCCAGGGCATCGAGTCGGGCGAGGATCAATTCGTGATTGCCGCCCGGATCGACCACGATGGCCTTCTTCGTCACCGGATCGCCGATGATCGTGCAGTTGCACTGCAACGGGCCTACGGGGAAGGTTTCGCGGATGAGGGTCGGTTGTTGGGACATCGGGGCATGCTCGATAAAAACGGGGACGAGGGATTTTCGCACACAATTGCGTCCAGCCATTGACCGCCTGTGTATCGTCACACTACGTCAGCCCAACACTCCCAATGCCTTGGCCCTCGCCACCGCCTGCGTGCGCCGCTCAACCCCGAGCTTGCTGTTGATGTGGCTGGCGTGGGTTTTAACCGTGTGCAGGGAAATGAACAGCTGATCGCTGATTTCCTGGTTCGAGCAGCCTTGGGCAATGAGCTTCAGAACCGACAGTTCGCGGGAACTGAGTTGCTCGCAGGCTTGTGAGGGCTCCGGAGCAAGGCGTGCAGCGATAACGGGGAGTCGCTCCGACAGGCTCTGCGATACCGTCGCTTTCGCGCAGTTCTGCAGTTGCTCGCGAAGCCAGTCAGGGCATTTATTCAACAAGCCATCAAAAGGCTGCAGCGCGCCGCCACTGGCCGCTTCAAGGGCCTGAGCGAAGGACTGCCGGGCTTCAGGCTCGCGGTTGTGCGCAAGGAGCAGTTCGGTTTTTTGTGTCAGCGCCATCACACTGAGCAACTGCCGACCGGTTTGCTGACCATGCTCGAGTAACGCATTCAATCGCCCTTCGGCCAGCATCGGCTGCGCCTGAATGACCTCAAGCAAGGCCTGCTGCAACTCGATATGCAGTGGCAGTTGCGGATGGAATTCCGGCGGTGCCGCAGGCGTTTCGCCGTTGTAGGTCTGGCCCAATCGTGCGAGCCAGGCTTCCGCCAGATCGGTGCGTCCCTGGGCCAGCCAGAGTTCGCATTTGACCAGGGTAATCATCGCCAGGTAGTAAATCGGCGGGACGTCCCAGATATGCATCAGCCGTTCGGCTTCGGCGAGTTCGGCAAAGGCCTTGGCGAACTCGCCGCTGCTGCCTTCGAGCCGGGCGATCACGCAATGGCCGATCAGGACACTGATGTCGCGACAGGCACGGGCCTCAGTCAAACCGGCCTGCAAACGCAGCCGCGCGGTCTGTGGTTGCAGGCGCAGGGCCAGCAGAAATCCTTCGTACAAGGTCAATCGAGCACGCACGGCATACAGCCGTTGCGGCGACAACCCTTGCAGGCGTTGCAATCCCTGACGGACTTCGTCCAGCGAGCGCAGGATTTCCCCTCGCGCCTGCAACACGCGCGCCCGGTCGTAATGGGCCAGCGCTTCAAACAACGGATTGCCCACCCGTTGCGCCAGTTCAAGCGAGTCGCGGTTCAAACCACGGGCACGCCACAAGTCGCCGTCGGCAATGGCCAGGTTGGAAAGGGTCGAGAGACACATCAGGCGCTGGCCGTAGCGTTTCGATGGCAGGCTTTCCAGCGCTTCGGTGCAATACAGCAGCGTCAATTCGCGGTTGCCGCGCCCGCGGGCAATGATCCCGCTCAATGCCAGCCATTGCGCCAGCATGGATTTCTGCGCAGTGGCCGACGGGGCCGGCAGGAAGCGGCTCAGATGATTGGCCAACTCTTCGGCGGCGTCGAGCTGACAGGCCAGCCCCAAGGCCCAGCTGTAAAGCACGATCAACCGTGGCGTGCTGATCAGCAGGCTGTCGGGCAAGTCCATTTTCCAGCGCAGCAACATGCCGACATTCTGTTCCGCCAGCAATTGCTCTTCCGAAAGGTTCTGCACCAGGTTGGCCGCGACATCCAGATGCCCGGCGCGCAACGCCTGCTCCACCGCCTCATCGAGCAGGCCCTGGGCATTGAACCAGCGACACGCGCGTAGATGCAGGCTGGCCGCCGGCACCATCGCCTGTGAGGTTGGCCGGGTGCGCAGCAGGTCGGAAAACAGATGGTGATAGCGGTACCAGTGGCCATGTTCGTCCAGCGGTACGAGGAACACTTGGTGCGCAAGCAGAAAACGCAGGATCTCGGCACTGTCATGCGCTTCGCGAACGGCATCGCACAGCTCGCTGCAAAAACGCTCTTGAGGGGCCGTGTCATAGAGGAACGACTGCACCTCGGCGGGCAGGCAATCGATGACTTCTTCAAGCAGGTAATCGCGAATCAGCCCTTCCCCACCGTGCAGGGACTGGGGTAACGCACCGTCGGAACCCGCTTCGGAAGCCGCCAGCAACCAGAAACGCAAGCCGGCAACCCAGCCTTCACTGCGCTGGATCAGGTTTTCCAGTGCTTCGCCACGCAACGAACTGCTGTGCCGATCGAGCAGGGTCAAGGCTTCGTCGTGGGTCAGGCGCAGATCCTGCTCATGCAACTCAAGCAATTGTCGCGACAACCGCAGCCGCGCCAGATGCCAGTCCGGACGCTGGCGACTGGTGACCATCACCAGCAAGCCGTCGGGAAGGTGATTGAGGAAAAACTGCAGGCAACGATCGAGCACCGGCCCCTGGGCCAGATGATAGTCATCGAGGACCAGCAGCAATGGCGCTGTCGGCAACAGGTGCACGGCCAACTCATCGAGCAAGCCGTCCAGCCATTCTTCAAAAGCAAACGGCTGATGCCGCTGACGCATTTTCAGCAGCCCCAGAGACTGGCAGCCCAACTGCGGAAAAAAGTCCTGAAGGCCTTCGAGCAATCGCTCCAGAAAACGGCCTGGATCGTTGTCCCGCGGACTCAACCCCAGCCAGAGACTTTGCCAATGCGCCGGCAGCCCCTGACAGAACTCCACAGCCAATGAGCTCTTGCCAAACCCCGCCGGCGCGCTGACCAGCAGCAGCCGGCCACCGAGACCGGCACTGAGGCGCTCGCATAAACGAGGCCGCAGCACATGGCCGTCGGGCAGCGGAGGCCGATAAAAACGCCCGTCCAATGTTGCGACGGTAACGCTTGCATGGCCCGGGAGTGGGGACAGATCAGTCATGGCCGGCTCTTGTTTGAAATGCTGTTGGCGGCGTTGCAGATGTCCGCAGACTAGCGGTAAACGAAGAGGTAATGAAGGTTATTGCTACAAATGGCTACAAAAAGTCTACGAACAAAAAAAAGCCCCGAACCAGTCGGGGCTTCTTTCGAGGATGCGGCCTCTGTTCAGTTCAGGTTAACGAACCCCGGTCTGACGCAATGCCGCCGGCGTGAAGTCGCTGGTGGTGGCAGTGAAACCGAAGTTGTATGCCGACTTCTCTTCGTTCTTCATGCCCAGTGCCAGGTAACGGCCGGACTGCAGGTCGTAGAGGGCTTCCAGGGTGTACCAAGGCACTTGAACGTTGTAGTAGTTCTGGGAGTGAGCTTCCGCTACACGCCAGAGCTGGTTACGACCGTCGTAGTGATCAATGACCGCTGCTTGCCAGGTATCTTCGTCGATGTAGAAGTCACGCTTGGCGTAGATGTGACGCTGACCTTCCTTCAGGGTTGCAACCACATGCCAGACCCGACGCAGCTCGTAACGAGCCAAGTCCTGGTTGATGTGACCGGCCTTGATGATGTCGGCGTACTTCAGCTTCGGATCGTCGAGCTTGTAGCTGTCGGAGGCGATGTACATCTCTTTCTTGCCTTCGAGCTTCCAGTCGTAACGATCCGGTGCACCGTTGTACATGTCCAGGTTGTCGGAGGTACGCAGGCCGTCCGCCGCGGTACCCGGCCCGTCATAAGACACTTGCGGAGCACGACGCACACGACGCTGACCGGCGTTGTAGACCCACGCCGAACGTGGTTCCGCTACCTGATCGAGGGTTTCGTGCACCAGCAGCACACCACCGGCCAGACGTGCAGGCGCGGTCACTTCCTGCTTGAAGTAGAACAGGATGTTGCCCGGGTTCGCCGGATCGTAATCCTTCATCTTGTCGCGGAATACGAACTGATCCTGGAAGTACACCAAGCTGTACGAGCCGTTCGGCTGCGGGGTGGCCTGGGTCACCAGACGGGTCACGCTGCCACCGCGATAACGGGTGATGTGGTTCCAGATAACCTCAACGCCGCTCTTTGGAATCGGGAACGGTACGGCTGTCTCGAAGTTTTTCAGCCCGTTGCCGCCGGACACCAGCTCCGTGGCAGTGGCGTTTCTCTTGATGGCAGCGAACACGTCATCCGGCACGGTCGCGCCGCGATGGGACGGGTAAACCGGCATCTTGAAGGTTTCCGGGTAACGCTTGAACATCGCGTACTGGCCTGGAGCAAGCTTGTCCTTGTACTGATCGACGTTCTGCGCCGTGATGGTGAACAGCGGTTTTTCACTGGCGAACGGGTCGGACAGGAAACCTTTGGCGTCGGCGGTGCCGGCGTTCTTCGCCATCGGCTTCCAGGCTGGAATCGAACCGTCAGCATTGCCCGCCATCTCGGCGCCCATTGGCGTCAGGCTCTTGCCCAGCTTGTCCGCTTCGGCCGCAGGGACCGCTGCCATCACACTGGTCGCCAGCAGCGTTAGCCCCAGAACTCCAGCGTTGAACAGACTCTTTGTTGTTTTCATAGGTGTGTTCGTCCTGAAAATGCAGTGCTTAGAAGTTCACGCCGAAGCTGAGCGCAACGAAGTCGCGGTCATCCACGGTGGTGTACTTGCCGTCAAAGAAGTTGGTGTAGGCCAGGGACGCGGTGTAGGTGTTCTGGTACTCGGCATCGAGACCCAGGCTGACCGCTTTGCGACCTTCCTCGAAGTTGCCGCCAGGGCCAGGCGAGTAACCGTCGACGTCATGGGACCAGGCGATGTTCGGCTTGAAGTTCACACCGGCGATCACGTCGTTGTATTCCCAGATAGCACGAGCGCGATAGCCCCAGGAGTCAGTCGTGGTGAAGCCATCGTTTTCGCAGTAGCGGTTGACGTTGTTTTGCGGACCGCCTGCCAGGGTCGAAGCGTTCAATGCCTGGCACTGACCGTTTGGCAATGGACCTGGGCCGTAGCTCGGGTCACGTCCGTAACGGGCTTTCGAAGTGCTTTCCAGGCCGCCGACGTGAGTCCAGCCAACCTCGCCCACCAACGTCAGTCGCTCGGCACCCATCACCTGATCGAAGAAGTGGGTGAAGGTTGTCTGCAGTTGAGACACTTCCTTGCGACGATAGCCATGCTGATCCGCACCAGGCTGCCCTTGCAGCACGGAAACGCTAGGGTTCAGTGGTGTCA
Organism: Pseudomonas sp. BF-R-01; assembly: GCF_019946615.1. Taxonomy (NCBI): domain Bacteria; kingdom Pseudomonadati; phylum Pseudomonadota; class Gammaproteobacteria; order Pseudomonadales; family Pseudomonadaceae; genus Pseudomonas; species Pseudomonas sp. BF-R-01. Next base: position 13,279 of record NZ_JAGYFX010000023.1, on the reverse strand, counting down.
GGCCGGAAAAGAGGATGTCGGTGGTGTTGAGCTGTACCGGTGCGTTCGGACGGTAGCTGAACTCACCACTCCAGGCGGTGCCGGTAGGCAACGTGGTGGAGAAGCTCAGGCCATAAAGCCGAATGTCTTCCGGATATTCGATGAAGTAGCTGGAGTTACCCGCCACCACCAATGGCAGGGTTTGCGCCGCCAGTCCGTTCGCGCCACCCACGATGCCAGCTGCGGTTCCCAGCGGAATGCCTGTGCCAACCAGTGCGCCAGTCAGAGCGCCACCCAGTGCCTGTGCGTTATAGGCGCTCGCCGGAGCCCCCTTGCCGCTGAAAATCGGCGCACGGCTGTGGTAGTTCATCATGTAGGCACCGAATTCGGTGTCCAGCGGCTCGAACATGTACTTGAAGGACACGCCGAACTGGCCACTGTCACGCGCATCGCGATCCGGACCACGACGAACGATCGCGCCTTCGTCCGGGTTACCCCAGTTCACGCCCCTGGCAGCCAGCGTGTTGAGGACCGCGTTGCGCGAGGCGGCTGGCAAACGAGCGGCCGCCAACGAGTTGTTGAGCCCGTTACGGGTCCGCAGCACGGCCAGGTTGTTATCGCAGCCATCGGAAATCACGTCCGGTTGCGAGAAGAACGTACCGCAGTTGTCGGTAACGGTCTGGTCCCATTCCAGTTGATAGAACGCTTCCGTGGAAAGGTTCTCGGTCAGGCTCTGGGACACGTAGAACATGTTGACCGGGATCAGGCCTTCCTTGATCTCGGCACCTGGACGGCGGAACGCGGAAACGTCGATCGGGTTGATCGAGTTGATGCCGCCGCCGATGAACGTACTCTCGCCCCAGCTGACCACTTGTTTGCCCAGACGCACGGAACCCGGCTGATCGGCAACCGAGTAGTTGTGGTAGACGAAGGCGTCGAGAATTTGCCCGCCGGAGGACTTGGCGCCTTCCTTGCGGTTGTTGTCGCTGATGTCCTTGAACGGACGGTCTTCGTCCTTGAGTTCGAAGTCATACCAGTATTTGCCCCGGACGAAGATGCCGGTGTCGCCGTATTTCAATTCAAGGTCATGGATGCCTTTGAAGATCTTCGAGAAGGTTTCCCCGCTCTTGAAGTTCAAGTGGCCGTCATCGGAGGTCTGGGACAGGCCACGACCACCGTTGTTGACGCCGATGAGGTTCTTGTTGGCGCTCTCGGTAGACCAACTGGCACCAATCGACAGGGATGAGTCGAACTGACCTTCGATTTCACCAACGTTGAAACTGACGCCGAATGCGGGCCCGGCGAGCGAAGAGGCAAGACTGACAGCCAGAGGCAGTTTTGCCCGGCGCCAGAACTGGTTTACTGATGTCATCGACGCTACTCCATGTGCATTATTGTTATGGCATTGAGTACTTTTAAAAACGCTGTGGTTGACCGGAAGCCAAGGCATTCCGAATTCACTCCAAAGTTGCATCGCCCCGTTTTGTGCGTGTGCCCCGTTCTTAAAAATCCTTGAGCGGACTATAGCCAGCAGGTAGTACTGCTTGATCCCTCTAAAGTGTGATTTGCAGCTGCCGGCCACTCTGGAACAGTCCTTTCGCCAAGCCGACACCTGTCGGCACGGGAATGATGGCTGAAAATTCTGATTTCACAAGCCAAGCGCTTGCTTGGTGGGGCTGGCGTGCCATTTCGGGCACGCCGGAAGGCGCTTAAAGCGTCGAGAGGAAGGTGCTGTTGTTGGCTTGCCATTCAGTGATGTCGAGGCGAATTCGCTTCTTGTCGAGTTTGCCGACACTGGTCTTGGGAATTTCAGTAACAAGGGCGATCTGGCTCGGGATGGCCCACTTGCTCAGGTGCCCCAGCTCCACAAATGGCTTGAGGTGCTCCTTGAGTTCCCTGGCCCCGATTACATGGCCCTCACGGATCACCAGCAAGGCAAACGGGCGCTCGCCCCACTGCGGATCGGCAATGCCCACCACTGCTACTTCGCGTACCGCTGCATGGCGACTGATCAGGTCTTCCAGGTCCAGAGAGGAAATCCATTCGCCGCCGGTCTTGATCACGTCCTTGATCCGATCGCGAATGTCGATCACGCCCATGCTGTCCAGCGTCGCCACGTCCCCGGTGTGCAGCCAGCCACCGGCCCAGAGCTCCGCGCCCTTCTGCGGCTCATTGAAATAGCCTTCGGTGAGCCACGGCGCACGCAGCACCAATTCACCCTGGGTCTCGCCATCGGCGGGCAGGAAGTTACCGTCGGTGTCGACAATGGCCGCTTCCACCAAAGGCCCCGGCACGCCGGCCTTGATCCGGTACGTGGTGCGTTCGTCTTCGGTGCCCGCCATCAGCTCATCGTTGAGGTGCGCACAGGAAACCAGCGGGCCGGTTTCCGACATGCCGTACGCGGCGGTCAGCTGAATGCCTTTGGCTTTGGCGGCTTCGTACAACGCACGATTCAATGCACTGCCGCCGATGACGATTTTCCAGCCGCCGAAGTCGGTGCCCTGCGCCGCCTTGGCGTTGAGAACCATCTGCAGGATGGTCGGTACGCAATGCGAGAAGGTGACCTTTTCCTTGCGCCACAGCTCCACCAGGTATTCGGGATCGTAGCGCCCCGGATAAACCTGCTTGAGCCCGAGCATGGTCGCCACATACGGCAAGCCCCAGGCGTGCACATGGAACATCGGGGTGATCGGCATGTACACGTCGTTGGTGCCCAACAGCCGCACACTGTCGATGGCGCCCATGATGGTCGACACGCCCATGGTGTGCAGCACCAATTGCCGATGGGTGAAGTACACGCCTTTGGGATTGCCGGTGGTGCCGGTGGTATAGAAGGTGGTCGCGACCGAATTTTCGTCGAAATCCTGGAAGTCGTACTGCGTGCTCGCGGCCGCCAGCAACTGCTCGTATTCACCGACGAGGTTCGGCAGGTCGGCGGTTTTTTCCGGCAGGTCGGTCAGCAGCAGGGTTTTCTCGACGGTGGTCAGGTGCCCGGCAATCGCGTTGTACAGCCCGACGAATTCGCTGTTGACCAGCACGAAGCGGTCCTCGGCGTGATTCATGGTGTAGAGGATCTGTTCCGGCGACAGGCGCACGTTGATGGTGTGGATCACCGCGCCGATCATCGGAATGGCAAACATGCATTCCAGATAACGATGACTGTCCCAGTCCATCACCGCCACGGTATCGCCGGCCTTGACGCCGGCCGCCGTCAGCACGTTGGCCAGGCGTGCGACCCGTTCGATCAGGGTCGGATAGCTGTAGCGCAATTGATCGCGGTAAATGATCTCGCGGGTTTTCTCATAGCGCGCGCCGGACATCAGCAGCCGTTTGATCAGCAGCGGATACTGGTAAGCGCCTTCGGCTGGGGGGATAACGCGAGTCTGCAACATAAGAATCCCTTTTCTGACTGCACGGTCGTGGCTGAAAGTAAGCACTCTAGTGCCCTTCCATGACAACCAAATCAGCCGAAGGAATGATTTGCAACATTCAGCAAATGCTAGCGTTGCGCCAGCATTTAACAGCTATCCAGACCTGTAGGAGCCGGCTTGCTGGCGATGGTCTTGCAGGCGCAGCATCCTTTCCAGAATAGATGCGTCATCGTTAAAGACCATCGCCAGCAAGCCGGCTCCTACAAGATCAATGCATCTCGGTAAACGCGAGTTTCACGCCGATGGCGATCAGCACGGCGCCCATGGTCCGGTCGAACCAGTGGCCCATGCGGGCGAAACCGGCGCGTACACGCTGCTGGCTGAACAGCATCGCCACCAGGCAGAACCAGAAAGCCGTCGCCGCCGCCAGGTAAACCCCGTAACCGGCCTGCACCGCCAATGGCGTATGCGGATTGATCACCACGGTGAACAACGACAGGAAGAACAGCGTGGCTTTCGGGTTCAGACCGTTGGTCACGAAACCCGAGGTGAAGGCGCCGCGAGCGGTGCGCTCACCCGCTTCCTTGTGCAGATCGTCAGTCACCGGCTTGGCCGGTTGCGCGCGCAGGGCCTTGAAACCGATGTACAGCAGATACGCGGCGGCCGCCCATTTCAAGGCGTTGAACAGCACGATCGACTGGGACACGATCAGGCCGATACCGAGCAGCGAATAACCGACGTGCAGGAAAATCGCCGTACCGACACCCATCGCCGTCCAGGTGCCGGCGCGACGACCGTGGGTCACGCTCTCACGCACCACCACGGCGAAATCCGGGCCGGGGCTGGCGACGGCCAGCAGGTGAATCAGGGCAACGGTCAAAAACTCTGTCCAATACATGCGGGCTCCTCAAAAGGCAGATCGATAAAAGTACGCTCAAGGTGTCCGCAATCCCTGTGGGAGCGAGCCCTGCTCGCGATGAGGGAGTGTCAGTCGCAAAACTCTTGTCTGACACACCATTTTCGCCGGCAAGCCGGTCTCGCTCCCAAAGGGGTCAGCGTGCTATCCGATGATGCGTAACGATTTGTTTCATCTGGTAGGCTCGGCAGATTACGCCTTCAGTTCAATGCACAAAAGGTACAGTTGATGACGAACTCTCGCCGCGCCGTTTTCCTCGACCATCCCTCGCTGGACCTCGGCGATCTCGACCTCAGCCCATTGCGCGCCTGCTTCGATGATTTGCAACTGTTTGCGCAGACCACGCAGGATCAAGTGATCGAACGCCTCAAGGGCGCCACCGTCGCCATCAGCAACAAAATCCTGATCGATGCCGCCGCCATCGCCGCCAGCCCCGAGCTGAAGCTGATCCTGATCACCGCCACCGGCACCAATAACGTCGACCTCGCCGCCGCCCGCGCCCATGGCGTGACCGTCTGCAACTGCCAGGGTTACGGCACGCCATCGGTGGCGCAGCACACGATCATGCTGCTGCTGAACCTGGCGACGCGCCTCGCCGATTATCAGAAAGCCGTCGGTGAAGGTCGCTGGCAACAGGCAAAACAGTTCTGCCTGCTGGACTACCCGATCGTCGAACTGGAAGGCAAAACCCTCGGTTTGCTCGGTCATGGCGAACTGGGCGGCGCGGTCGCACGACTGGCCGAAGCCTTCGGCATGCGCGTGCTGCTTGGGCAGATTCCGGGGCGCCCCGCCCGACCGGACCGTTTGCCGCTGGATGAACTGCTGCCGCAAATCGACGCGCTGACGTTGCACTGCCCGCTCAACGAACACACTCGCCACTTCATCGGCGCCCGCGAACTGGCCTCGATGAAACCCGGCGCTTTTGTGGTCAACACCGCCCGTGGCGGCCTGATTGATGAACAGGCGCTGGCCGATGCCTTGCGTAACGGCCACCTCGGCGGTGCGGCCACCGACGTGTTGAGCGTCGAACCGCCGAGCGCCGGCAACCCGTTGCTCGCCGCCGACATTCCACGCCTGATCGTTACGCCGCACAACGCCTGGGGCAGTCGCGAGGCGCGGCAGCGGATCGTTGGCCAATTGACCGAAAACGCGCAGGGATACTTCAGCGGTAAGGCGCTGCGGGTCGTCAGTTGATAAACTGCGGCACTTTTTTCAAGGAGCAGAGTATGGATCCGCGCAGTGAAGTACTGCTTCGTCAGGCCGAGTTATTCCAGGGTTCGGTGCTGCTGGCCGGTTTGCCCGCCGATGATTTGCTCGGGCGCCTGCCCGACGCCCACGGCTGGTGCTGGCACGCCGGCGATCAGGCCGCGCTGGATGCCCGCTTCACCGAGCGCAGCCATTTTGGCGTGACTGCGCCCGAGCGCGAATTCGACACCGCCGTGGTGTTTCTGCCCAAATCCAAGGACCTCACCGATTACATCCTCAACGCCCTCGCCTCGCGCCTGGCCGGACGCGAGTTGTACCTGGTGGGTGAAAAACGCAGCGGCATCGAAGGCGCGGCCAAACAACTGAACCCGTTTGGCAAACCGCGCAAGCTCGACAGTGCGCGTCATTGCCAGCTGTGGCTGGTCACCGTGGCCGATGCGCCGCAAGCCAAATCCCTGGAAAGCCTGGCCCAGACCTACGAGTTGCCGCTGGCCGAAGGGCCGCTGAAAGTCATCAGCCTGCCGGGCGTATTCAGCCACGGTCGGCTGGATCGCGGCAGCGCGTTGTTGCTGGAACACCTGGACAAATTGCCAAGCGGCCATTTGCTGGACTTCGGTTGCGGCGCCGGTGTTTTGGGCGCGGCGGTCAAACGTCGTTATCCGCACAATCAGGTCACGCTGCTCGACGTGGATGCGTTTGCCGCCGCCAGCAGTCGCTTGACCCTGGCTGCCAATGGTCTGGAAGCGGACGTCATTACCGGTGACGGAATCGATGCTGCACCGATGGGTTTGAGTGCAATTCTGAGCAACCCGCCGTTCCATGTCGGCGTGCACACCGATTACTTCGCTACCGAAAACCTGCTGCGAAAAGCAGCCAAACATCTGAAAAACGGCGGCGAACTGCGCTTGGTTGCGAACAGCTTCCTGAAGTACCAACCGCTGATCGAAGAGCACCTCGGCGTGTGTGCGATCAAGGCCGAAGGTCAGGGTTTCCGAATCTACCGGGCCAAACGCGGTTAGCAATTTGTACTTGCCCTATCGGATTTGCCTAGGCAGAATCCGCTCCGTCCTAGGGGAGTAGTCTCCCACGAGCGCCATGCTCGTCCGGCATACGTCAACATACTTGGTCCTCAGACCATGGCGTATGCGACCCAAGCGTCCGCATCAGACGGATCGCCAGGGTTTGACAAGACCTATGACACGAACACCTTACCCGGGGCGGGAAGGCTGTACGTGTCATAGCCGTGTCGACCCGCCCCTTAGGAAAACCCTGATGCTGGATTCACTTCTCGTTCCCACCGCAATCGTTGCCTTGGCCGAAATCGGCGACAAGACGCAACTGCTCGCGCTCATCCTTGCTGCCCGCTTTCGCAAACCGTGGCCAATCATCGCCGGCATCGTCGCCGCCACCCTGGCCAACCACGCGGCAGCCGGTGCGGTAGGTGCCTGGGTCGGCAGTTTCTTCTCGGATGCGGTGTTGCACTGGATCCTCGCCGCGAGCTTCGCTGCGACGGCATTGTGGACACTGGTGCCGGACAAGATGGATGACGATGAAGCCAGCACCGCCCGCAAATTCGGGCCGTTCCTGACGACATTGATCGCGTTCTTCCTCGCGGAAATCGGTGACAAGACCCAGATCGCGACCGTGATGCTGGCCGCGCAATACCCGGAACTGTGGCTGGTGATTATCGGCACCACCCTGGGCATGTTGATTGCCAACGTGCCGGTGGTTTTGGCGGGTAACTTTGCGGCGGACAAATTGCCATTGACCCTGATTCGTCGACTGGCGGCGTCGGCGTTCTTCGTCCTGGCGATTGTCGCGGTGTACAAGGCGATGCAGAGCAGTGGGTGGGTTTGACGCGTTAGGTCGTTAGACCGCGTTATCGTTCATCGCGAGCAGGCTCGCTCCCACATTGGAATGCAATCACCTGTGGGAGCGAGCCTGCTCGCGATGAGGCCCGAGGCTTCAAAACATAACTATCAGGACTTCCGCGCGTTCTCGTACAACGGCATCACCTTCGGAATCGCCGCCTGCAACGACGCAATCCGACTGGACGACGCCGGGTGAGTGCTCATGAACTCCGGTGGAGAACCTTCCGAAGCCTTGCTCATCTTGTTCCACAGGGTGATCGCGGCGTTCGGGTTGTAACCGGCGCGGGCCGCCAGTTCCAGGCCGATCAGGTCCGCTTCGTTTTCGTTGGCGCGACTGTTGGGCAGCGTCATGCCGTAGTTGGCCACGGTGTCCGCCAGGGCCAGGCTGTCCTGGCCCAGACCGAGCAAGGCACCCGCGCCCTGCTTGGCCATTTCGATGCCGTACGCCTTGGACATCGCTTCACGACCGTGCTCACGCAGGGCGTGGGCGATTTCATGGCCCATGATCGCGGCGATTTCATCGTCGGTCAGTTGCAGGCTGTCGATCAGCCCGGTGTAGAAAATGATCTTGCCGCCAGGCCCGCAGTTGGCGTTGAGCTCATCACTCTTGATCAGGTTGACTTCCCATTTCCACTGGGCCGAATCCGGACGGAAAATCGGCGCCTGGGCGATCAGCCGATCAGCGATCACCTGGATGCGCTTGGCATCGTTGCTGGTCTTGTCCAGCACACCTTTGTTGGTCGCCTCGCCAACGGTCTTTTGATAAGACTGGGCGTACATCTGGTTGACCTCGTCCGAGGACAACATGCTGAACATGTACTGCTTGCGCTCCACGCCCACGGCTCCGCCGCTGGTGGTGTTGACCGACTGACAACCCGCGAGCAGCAGACCCGCGCTCAGAGCACACAAAACCAATCGCTTGTTCATCACAAAACTCCCTCGAAACATGCCGCGTATCCTAGGCGTCGATTTGTATCGGCGCCAGATACAACAGACATACAGACGTGGATTTCGGACAAAGCTCTCATCAACAGTAGGAAAAATTCACATACCGCCACCCGCCACGGCCAGTCACGGCCGGCAATGATTCAATTGCGACATCGACGGCTCCAAAACAGCCATTTCGTCGCACCTCACTCATGGCCCTCGAGCCCCCTGCCGATACAGCACCGCAGAAGTCCTCTTGCGTGCGGAGCACCCATGAAATTCAAGTCCATCCAGTTTTCCGTGGCGGCCCTCGCTGGCGCCATCGTATTAAGTGTCGTGGCAGCCCTGGTGCTGTACGCGCTGTTTTCCGGCGCACGGACGCAAGACATGGTTCAGGATCGGACCCAGGCGCAATTCGAGCAAGTCATCGAGCAGCGCCTGACGTCCCTGGCGCAAACCCAGGTCAGCCAGATCCAGCGTGAACTCGAAGCGCCGCTGCTGATTGCCGGCGGACTGGTGCGGGTCAACGCCCTGATCGGCACGCCAGGCGCCGATGGCCAGCCGCAACTGAACCTGAGCCGCGAGCAATTGATCAGCCTGATCAAGGAAAACGTCGCCAAAAACCCGAAGATTCTCGGCACCTACATCGGTTGGGAAAAAAACGCCCTCGACCACAACGACGCAGCTTACGTCGACACCAAGGTCGTCGGCATCGACGCCAGCAACGGGCGTTTCCTGCCATGGTGGTTCCGCAACGAAGACGGCAGCCTGGGCCTGGACAAACTGGTGGACGTCGACGACCAGAAAACCCTGTCTACCGGCGTGCGCGCCAGCGAGTACTACCTGTGCTCGAAAGAAACCAAAAAATCCTGCGTGATTGATCCGGCGCCCTACAAGGTCGGCGACAAAATCGTCATGCTCGCGTCCTTTATTGAACCGATCATGCTCAACGGTGCGTTCCAGGGCATCGTCGGCGCCGACCTCTCGGTGAACTTCATCCAGGAAATGCTCCTGGGCGCGAACCAGAAGTTGTACAACGGCTCGGGCGTCATGGCGCTGATCGGTGGTAATGGCCGGATCGTTGCCTACACCAAGGACCCGAGCAAATTCGGCGAGAAGGTCAGTGACATCCTCGACAGCCAGCAGATCGCCAACATGGCCAATCTGAAGCGCGGCGAAGTCACCTACACCGTCGACAAGGCCCAGGGCCGGATCGAGTTGTACCTGCCGTTCGGCATCGGCCAGACCGACGCCCGCTGGACGCTGATGCTGCAACTGCCGCTGAACGCGGTGATGGCCGACCTGCAAAAACTCCAGGCCGACCTGAACACCCAGCGCAAATCCGACACCTTCGGCATGGCCATGGTCGGTCTGCTGATCGCCGGCGTCGGTTTGCTGGTGATCTGGCTGGTGGGCCACGGCATTGCTCGCCCACTGAAACAAATGGTGGCCATGCTCGATGACATTGCCAAAGGTGAAGGCGACCTGACGCGCCGTCTGACCAGTGATCGCGCCGACGAACTGGGCTCGATCGCCAAAGGGTTCAACACTTTCCTCGCCAAGTTGCAGGCGATGATCACCCAAGTGGTGACGTCGGTGCAGAGCGTCAGCGATTCGTCGGAACACACCGCTGACATCGCCATCCGCACCAACATTGGCGTACAGAAACAAATGGTCGAAATCGATCAGGTCGCCACGGCGGTGCATGAAATGACCGCTACCGCCCAGGACGTGGCGCGCAACGCGACCCAGGCGGCGCAAGCGGCCAGCCATGCGGATCAGGCGGCCTCTCAGGGCAAACAGATCGTGCGGGATACGTCGAACTCGATCGGCGTGCTGGCCGTGGAAATCGGCAAGGCTGTCGGCGTGGTGCAAAACCTGGCCAAGGACAGCGAGAACATCAACGCGATCCTCACCGCCATTCGCGGCATCGCCGAGCAGACCAACCTGCTGGCCTTGAACGCCGCCATTGAAGCGGCACGGGCCGGCGAGCAGGGCCGTGGCTTTGCGGTGGTGGCCGATGAGGTGCGCAACCTGGCGCAGAAAACCCAGAAGGCCACCGAAGAAATCCAGACCATGATCCAGCAGCTGCAACAAGGCACGCGCGATGTGGTGCGGGTGATGGAAGACAGCCAGAACCGCACCGACGAAAGCGTGCAGCATGCGGCGAAAGCGGCCGAAGCGCTGGATGCGATCACTCAGGCGGTGTCGGTGATCAATGACATGAACACCCAGATTGCCAGCGCGGCCGAGGAACAGAGTGCGGTGGCGGATGACATCAACCGGAACGTGATCAACATTGGGCAAGTGGCCAATGAAGTGGCGGGCGGTGCGGATGAATCAAGCGCGGCGAGTGCGGGGTTGACCAAGCTGGCTGAGCAGCAGCGGCGGTTGATCAATCAGTTCAAGGTTTGATTCGAGGGCCTCTTCGCGGGCAAGTCGGATCGCCGCACCGCTCGCTCCTACAGGGGATTATCGAACCTGTAGGAGCGAGGCTTGCCCGCGAAGACGTCAGCCCAGACACCCCATCAGCCGGGAGTCAAACACTCCGGCCCATTCAACTTCGGATCATTCACCAGATTCGCCAACACCCGCTCGCGCAACGCCGCGGGCTCACTGGCCAGTAATCCCTGCAACACATGCAACGGCGTCTCGGGATCGAGCCACGCCTCCTGCCCCGCCGCATCCAGGATCAACGGCCGACGCTGACTCGCCGCCGGTTGCGTGATCACGGCCGTGCTCAGCCACACCTGCTCCTGTACCGGATACGCCTCCCAGATCGCCGCGAAAAACAGCGTCGACCCCTCCCCCGGCGTCAGCCAATACGGACGCTTGCGGGTGCCGCCGCGCCATTCGTAAAAACCGTTGGCCGGCAACAGGCAGCGGCGCTCGCGCAGGGCCTGGCGAAACATCGGTTGCTCGGCCACGGTTTCGGCGCGGGCATGGGCCGGCGTGCGGGACAGATCGGTGAGCCACGGCGGCGTCAAACCCCAGCGGGCGCGGGCCAACTCACGCTCGCCGTCGGCGCCGGCACGCAGCATCAACACCGAATCATTGGGGGAAATATTCCACTGGGCCTGCTGATCGGCGGGAAAGCCAGGCAGGGCCGCGAAGGCGGGATTCCAGCGAAACAGGGCATAACGTCCACACATGGGGCAGCACGACTCTTGATCAAACGAACGTCAGCCTAACAGACCAGCGTGCCGGGAAAACTTTCCGGTTCATCGCCGGGCATCGGCAGTGCGGCATTGTACGCGGTGATCAACTCCCGGGCGTATTCGGCCTGGTCGTTATCCACCGACAAGCCCAGCAGACCGAAGATCGGCAATTCGCCGGTGCCGCCAAGCAAATCGCGGCCGACCAGATGCGCCTCGACGCCCTCGCTGGCCAACATGCTTTGCAGCAACTCGCCTTCCATCAGGTTTTCCGGTTCGTAGATTCGCTGCATGGATGCCCTCACTCGTTCTCGCTGAACACTTCGAGATGCCACTCCTCTCCATGAACCTGCAACACAAACGTAATTGGCCGACAACACACCTGACAGTCCTCGATATAGGTCTGATCACCCGCCGACAAATCCACAGTCGTCTCGACCTCTTCACCACAATACGGACATTCATACTCTGCAGTTTCCAGCATCGCGGTCTCCCAAGTGACTTGTGCGTATAATCGCCGGTCTATTTGCAGGGCTATTTTTGTCTGGCTAACTTTTCAGACCGTGCCCCGTTGGTTTTCGATCAAAACCTTTACTTACCCTAGCCGTTTCTAACAAGAGAGCATGATGGGCGAATTCGATGCCATCCGACCTTACGACGACAGCGAAGTCCCAGCGGTGCTGGCACGCTTGCTCGGTGACAAGGCGTTTCTAGATATCCTCACCCACTTCCGCTTCCCGCGTTTTGCCGGTGCCTTCGGCTGGATGCTCAAACCTCTTATAGCTCATCGGCTGCGCCGTGAGTTCGCCGGCATCGATTCGGTGGCCACGCTGCAGGACAAAGTCGAGTATTACGTCGACCACACCATCGAGCGCGCCACGGACGGTGTCACGTACACCGGCGTCGAGCAATTCAAATCCGGCAGCGCCTACCTGTTCATCGCCAACCACCGCGACATCGTGATGGACCCGGCCTTCGTCAACTATGCCGTGTACCACGCAGGCCTGCCGACGCCGCGCATCGCGATTGGCGACAACTTGCTGCAAAAGCCCTTCGTCAGCGACCTGATGCGCCTGAACAAGAGCTTCATCGTGCACCGTTCGATCACCGGTCGCCGCGAGAAAATGGCGGCTTATCAGCTGTTGTCGGCGTACATCAACCACTCGATCCGCAACGATTGCGCCTCCATCTGGATCGCGCAGGCCGAAGGCCGGGCCAAGGACGGCGACGACCGCACCGAGTCGGCGATCCTCAAGATGTTCCACATGAGCCGCAAGGACGAGCCGTTCGGCGAAGTCATCCGCTCGCTGAACGTCACCCCGGTGTCGATCAGCTACGAATATGACCCGTGCGACCAGGCCAAGGCCCGCGAACTCTACATCCGCGCCACCACCGGCACCTACACCAAGGCACCAGGCGAGGACGACGTGAGCATCGCCAAGGGAATCACTGGCTACAAGGGGCGAGTCCACGTGAACTTCGCCGCGCCGATCACCGAGCTGTTCGAAGACACCAAGCAATTGGCGGTCGAGATGGACAAGCAGATTCTCGGCGGCTACCGCTTGTTCCCGGTGCACTACCTGGCTTACGCGCAGTGGAAGGATGCCGACCCGCAGTTGCAGGTGCCGAAAGCGTCTGATGTGTTTGCTGCCGACGAACTGGCGAAAGCCCAGGAAGAATGGCAACAGCGCCTGGACGCTTGCCCGGAAGAACATCGTCCGTTCCTGGTGCTGCAATACGCTACGCCGGTGCGTAATCAGTACCGTGTGAAGGCCGGGTTGCCGTTGTAACTCCGGCCTGGATACAAACCCTGTAGGAGTGAGCCTGCTCGCGATAGCGCTGTGTCAGCTACAG
>NZ_JAGYFX010000221.1:0-1259 GCF_019946615.1 Pseudomonas sp. BF-R-01 | reverse complement strand
GGCTTGCCCGCGATAGCGGTCGATCAGCCAACATCTATATCGGCTGATCCGCCGCCATCGCCGGCAAGCCGGCTCCTACAAAGTCCGTGTTTTAACGCTAGATTCCGGCTAGTTCGCGCAGATTCGCAAGCGTATCCGCATCCAGCTGAATACCATCAGCGTTGGACTTGGCGCGCTGATGATGGCGGCGATCACCCGGCAACCGTTTGAGCCCCACACCGTGCATCTGCCGCACCAGTTCCTGGCTGCGCTCGGCAAAACTCTGCCCGGCGGCCTTGCTCGGATCGATCACGATCAACAGTTGGCCGGTCCATGGCGTCTTGGCACCAGGGTGGTTTTTCCAGTCGAATTCGAAGGAGAAATTGCCGCCGGTCAACGCCGCCGCCAACAGCTCCACCATCATCGACAACGCCGAACCTTTGTGCCCGCCAAACGGCAGCAACGCCCCACCCTCCAGAATCGCTTTCGGGTCCTGGGTCGGCTGACCGAGGCCGTCCACGCCCATGCCCGCGGGCAAGCGCTCACCCTTGCGTGCGGCGATCTGCACATCGCCATGGGCGATGGCGCTGGTGGCCAGGTCGAAGACAATCGGATCACCGTCCGCGCGCGGAGCGGCGAAGGCAATCGGGTTGGTACCGAACAGCGGGCGATCGGCACCGTGCGGCACCACGCAGGTCATGCTGTTGACCACGCTCAACGCCACCAGCCCTTCATAGGCGAACGGCTCGACGTCCGGCCACAACGCCGCGAAGTGATGGGAATTGCGAATCGCCAACACCGCGATCCCGGCGCTGCGGGCCTTCTCTACCAGCAAGGCGCGTGCGGCGGCGAGCGCCGGTTGGGCGAAGCCATTGCCGGCGTCGACCCGGACAAAACCCGACGCCACGTCTTCAACCACCGGCACGGCCTGGCCATTGACCCAGCCGCTTTTCAGCGTCGACACGTAACCGGGAATGCGGAACACGCCATGACTGTGGGCGCCATCGCGTTCGGCACCGGCGCAGTTGAGGGCCAGTGCCCTGGCGACTTCGGCGGAGGTGCCGTGACGAACGAAAATGCGTTCGAGCAAAAGGACGAGAGAATCAAAATCCAGGGTTGAGTTGGCCGAACTGACTGCCATTTCAGGCGAAGCGGTCATCTGAAGCTCCAGTGTTATTTTTAGAGGCGGGCGACAGGTCGATTAAGCGCTTTTTTACCGGCTTCCTGTCAAGTCTCTCGCGCAAGCAATATGTACCGCACCCAGCCTTTTCCCGCCCCCT
>NZ_JAGYFX010000220.1:0-1421 GCF_019946615.1 Pseudomonas sp. BF-R-01 | reverse complement strand
GCCGGCATCAATGTTGGATTGAGCACCGCCTTCGCGAGCAAGCCCGCTCCCACAGGGAATGCGCGCCGTTCGTAAATAACTACGTGTCCTGAACGGCCATCCCCCCTAAAATACCCGCCATTCCCGATTCGCTCCGCCCGAGGCCGTTTTTTCCATGTCCGTCACCGCCACTCCCGCCAGCCTCGCGCCGGATCACCACGCCCAGTTCATCGACCTGCTGCAAACCAGCCTCGACGCCAATGCCTTCATCAAACTGGTGCTGGCCAAGTACGTCGGCACCGAAGCGGATCTGCAACGGCTGATCATCAAGCAACTGACGGTCAAGGATCAGCCTTGCCTGTCCTTCGTCTATCGCTACAAAACCCGCGACATCACCAAGAACCTGCCGCTGGCCGAGGGCGTGGCGACCATCGCCGCGTTGCTGCCGGCCTCGTTCAAAAATGCGCATTTGTTGTCGCTGACCGACGAAGCCCAGCTCGAATACAGCAAAAAGGGCAAGTCTTCGCTGTTCAAGAGCAAACCTCAGCAATTGCGCGAAGTGCCGTCCGCCGAGCACAACCGCGAGAAAAACCGCTTCCTCGACCTCAGCCGGCCGTTCCTTGCCGACCTCGGTGTGACCAACAGCAAGCACGAGCTCATCCCGGCGATGTCGCGCAAGTGGAAGCAGATCAACAAGTTCATCGAAGTCTTCAGCCATGCCCTGACCACCTCGCCGCTGGCGCTGGACAAACCTGTGCGGGTCGCGGATTTCGGTTCGGGCAAGGGCTACCTGACGTTCGCGATCCACGACTATTTGCGCAACACCTTGAACGCCGAAGGCGAAGTGACCGGCGTCGAGCTGCGCGAAGAGATGGTCAACCTGTGCAACGCCGCCGCGGCGAAACTGGAACACCCAGGGCTGGTGTTCAAGTGCGGTGACGTGCGCAGTGTGGCGCCGAGCGAGCTGGACGTGATGATCGCGCTGCATGCCTGCGACATCGCCACTGATTATGCGATCCACACCGGCATTCGTTCCGGCGCGTCGATCATCATGTGCTCGCCGTGCTGCCACAAGCAGATCCGCCTGCAAATCCAGAGCCCGGCGCTGCTCAAGCCGATGCTGCAATACGGTTTGCACCTGGGTCAGCAAGCGGAAATGGTCACCGACAGTTTGCGTGCGTTGTTCCTTGAAGCCTGCGGTTATGAAACCAAGGTGTTCGAGTTCATCTCACTGGACCACACCAACAAGAACAAGATGATCCTGGCGGTCAAGCGCGCCGAGCCGGTGGACCCGGCCCAGTTGTTGGTGAAGATTCAGGAGCTGAAGGATTTCTACCACATCACCGAACATTGCCTGGAAACCCTGCTGCGCGCTGACAATTACCTCTGAAACACCTTGTAGGAGCCCGCTTGACGGCGATGGCGATTTCACGGACGCCATC
>NZ_JAGYFX010000022.1:0-71286 GCF_019946615.1 Pseudomonas sp. BF-R-01 | reverse complement strand
CATCCCCCCAATCCGTAGGAGCCAGGCTTGCCGGCGATGGCGATTTCACGGACGCCTTCGCCGGCAAGCCTGGCTCCTACGGATTGGGGGGATGTCCGGGATTGGGGGTTCACGCCAAACCTGTAGGAGCCGGCTTGCTGGCGATGGCGATTTCACGGACGCCTTCGCCGGCAAGCCTGGCTCCTACGGATCGTGGGGTGGCCGGGATCGGCAAGTCAGGCAAACCGCTTCAACGAAAACGCCGACAGGTCCAGGTCACTGCTGCCACGCACGCACCACTGCGCCACCGCCTCGCCCAAGGCTGCGGAATGCTTGAAACCATGTCCCGAACAGGCTGACACCACCAGGGTGTTTTTCAGTGACGGATGCTCGTCGATGATGAAGTGCGAATCCGGCGTGACGGTGTACGCGCACACCGCCGACTTGGCCACACGCGAAGTCACGCCTGCGATCCGGCCGCGCACCTGACGTTCGAACATGTCGTTTTCTTCAGCGGCGCTGACGGTGCGGTCCAGCGTGTCTGGCGAGGATTCTTCAATGTATTGCTCCGTCGCGACTTTCACGCAGCCCTCGCCCGGTAACGGCGGGAAGCCGTAAAAGGACTGCGCCGGGCCGTGGCTGAAGATGAACGTCGGTGACACCTCGGCAAACCGGGCATGCTCTTCCTGCTCAAACCAGAACAGTTTCTGCCGACACACCCGCAACAAGCGGTCAAACGGCTGTCCCAACAAATCCCGGGACCACATGCCGGCACTGACCACGACTTTGTCGGCGCGGATCGTGCGCTGGTCGGTGGTGAGGGTGACGCCCTGCTCGTCCGAGCGGGTGTGCGTGACGGTTTCGCCCTTGAACAACGTGGCGCCGTGTTCCTCGGCGAGCTGCAATTGCACCGCGATGCAACGTTCCGGCCGGACGTAACCGCCACTCGGTTCGAAGTAGCCGACGGCAGTGTCCAGCACCTGGGAAAATTGCGGGAATCGCTGGCGAATCTGTTCGGCGGACAACACGTCATGCTCGATGCCGTAGGTGTTCGCCAGTTGAAGGGTGCGGTTCGTGAAGTCGTTGGCATCGTTGGCGTCATAGCCGGGGCTGGAGCTCAACACCAGCACGCCGCACTGCTCGAACAGCGACTCGCCGGACAGTGCTTCGAGTTCACGCCAGATCCGATGCGAGTTGCGGACAATGGGCACGTACGCGGCACCTTCGCCGACCGAGAGCCGAGTGATGCGCGTGTCCCCATGGCTGGAGCCCTGCGTGTGGGGAGGATGGTGGCGGTCGACGCCGATGACCCTGACCCCGGATTTCGCCAGTTGATACACCGTCGCGGCGCCCATCGCGCCGAGTCCGAGCACAGCTACTTCACACCGATGTTCCATATCGTCACCGTCCCGAAAAGGACCATTTGAGTCTGAAAGCCGCTGAAAACTCAAGAACGAAAACAGGCGGCCTGAGCCTGCCGATCCAGGATTCATGTGAAATCCGACAACAGTGTTTGTCCGGTCGACCAATATATGGCCAAGCCATAAACACCTAGCATCGACTCAACCCAGCGAGCCATTGAAGTTGTCAGCAACTTGCTCGCCAGGCAACAACCCCGAAATAGTCGATGCCAAGGTGAATACCATGAACGTTTTAAAAGCTGCGCTGTTCCTTGCTCTTGGAAGTTTAACCGCACAGGCCTTTGCAGACGAAAGCCATGCCAATGCAGAAGCCGGCCAGCTACCCGTTGAAAGTTACACCTACGGAATGAAGCTCGATATTCAGAAGATCATTACGGTGTCAGACATCGCGAACGAATGCGCACCAGTGCCGGCCCAAATGACGTATGAAGACTCTCACGGTCAACGGCATATCCTGCAATATCAAGTCATGGGCACAGGCTGCTCGAACGGTTGAGTCACGTGCGGACGATGGAGGGTCGACACTCCATGCCTGCCGCGCCTGTCAGGGTTTTGCTGGCGAACCGACAATGTCCTCATCGGAGGCCAACAGACCCGGAATGTAGTCTTTCAGAAACTCCACCCATGTCTTGATCTTCGCATCCACGAACTTTCGTGACGGGTAGATGGCAAACAAGTTGAATTCCTCGAAATGATAATCCGGTAATACGCGCACTAACGTGCCGGCTCTCAGTCCGTCCACGGCAGACGCAATGGGTTGAATACCGATCCCCATTCCATTCTTGATCGCGACCGTCATCGCATCGGCGGTGTTGACGTGAAAGGGAGAGACCGGAACGTTCACCGTCTCCACGCCGCCCGGCCCCTCGAATGCCCAGTTTTCAACCGGCATGACCGTATTCACAATCCGCAGACAATCATGTGCGCCAAGCGCCCCTGGAGAATCAGGGTGCCCGCGTTTCTTCAAGTACGCCGGCGAAGCGCAGAGGATGCTGTAAGTGATGCCCAGCCTTTGCGCGACAAACCCGGAATCGGGCAGGTCCCGCGCTAACACGATCGACATGTCATACCCCTCCTCCAGCAAATCGGGCAGCCGATTGGTCAGGGTCAGATCAAACATCACCGAGGGGTGAGTCTCTCGGTACTTGGCAATCGCATCGATCACGTAATGGTTGCCGATGGCGGACATCGCGTGAATCTTCAGCCGGCCCACCGGCGTGATGTGAGCGGTTCCTGCTTCCTCATCGGCTTCACGCACCTCTTCAAGAATTTTCTCGCAGCGCTGCAAGTAGCGCACACCGGCTTCGGTCAATGCCAGGCGTCGAGTGGTCCGGTTGATCAGGCGTGTTTGAAGCCGGGCCTCCAGACTGGTCACCGCTTTGGAAACGTTGGTCGTGGTGGTGTCCAGCATCTGCGCCGCCGCTGTAAAACTGCCGGTTTGGGCGACAGCCACGAAAAAACGCATGGTCTGGAAAATGTCCATCGCTAGGCCTCAAGGGTCTGGATAAAAAAGGGCGACCTCACAGAAAGTCGCCCCTCTCGAATCGGATTACTTCTTGCGCGCAATAAACCCGGGAACACCGGTTTCCACCACCGAGTTGAACCGTACCCGAGTGGTGATTTCTTCCTTGATTTCAAGCATCGCCCGGTGTGGCAGCGTGGACAGATCGAAGTTTTCCCGGATGTGGCTCGGTGTCGCCGACGTGGTCAGAAACGCCACGCCCCGCTGCACCGACCAGGCCAGTGCCACTTGCGCCGGGGTCTTCTGCACGCGCCGGGCGATCCCGGTAATCACCGAATCTTCCAGCACATTGGGCTCCATGCCGTGGCCGAGTGGTGCAAACGCCAGGACGATAATTCCATGTTGCTGGCAGAACTCAAGCAGTTCCCATTCCGGTAAATAAGGATGGGACTCGACTTGCACGACGGCAGGCTTGATCCGCGCCTCGGCGACAATCGCCTGCAACGCCGGCAACGTGATGTCCGACAAGCCGATGGACTTGCACCGACCTTCATCCACCAGACGCTCAAGTGCCCTCCATGTCTCGATCAACGTGACCCCTGAATCGTAGATGACGTTGCCTTGCTCGTCCCTCGGGTCCTGGTTTTCACCGGGTTGAAAGGCAAACGGCGTATGGATCAGGTAGCAGTCGATATAGTCCACTTGCAGCCGTCGGCAACTGGCCTCGAACGCCGGTTGAACCCGCTCGGGGCGATGGTTGGTGTTCCACAGCTTGGTGGTGATGAACAGGTCTTCGCGGCGGATTGTTCCGCTCGCCATCACCTCTTGCAGGGCAATGCCGACCTGTTCTTCATTTCGATAGCGCTCTGCACAATCGAAATGACGAAAGCCCGCGTGCAGGGCCTCCTTGACCGCTTGCGTGGTGACCGCAAGATCTCGAAACAGCGTGCCGAACCCAACCGCCGGCATTTCACCCGCGCCATGGTTGAGCGCAAAACGGTGATCGCGAAGTGCATCGTGAAAGGCTTCGTAAGGCATCTCTTTACTCCAATTGTCGGGGCCGCAGCCGCTATTGATACGCAGGGTTCTGTGCTTCGCGTGTGGCCACCCGTTGCTCGAATGCGCCAACGGAATTACCGCCGAGCGCCACGTACAGGCGCACCGTGTCGAGGTATTGCGCCGTCTTGATCCGGATTCGACCCAGCAACGCCTGCTGATAAGCGCGCTCCGCTTCCAGCACCTGGAGAATGCTGTTCTCGCCTTGCGCGTAGGCTTGCTGGTTCAAGCGCAAACTGGTTTCGGCCGCGCGCAATGCGTCTTCCTGAGCGAGGTTTTCCTCGGCGTCATGGTTGATGGCTTGCAACGTGTCGGCGACCTGGCCGAACGAACTGATCACGGTTTGCTGGTAACCGGCGAGTGTCGCGTTGTAGCCGTCGATGGCAGCCTGACGTTCAGCCTTGAGCGTTCCTCCATCAAAGATCGGCCCCGCCAGCCCTGCCGCAAAGCCCCAGAGTGCGGCGCCGCCATTGCCCGAAGCGGCCTGTGCCAGCGACGCGGACAACGTGACGTGGGGATAGAGGTTCGCGGTCGCGACGCCGACGGCAGCGCTGGCCATGTGCAGTTCTGCTTCTGCCTGGCGCACATCCGGTCGGTCGTGGGCCATTTCAGAAGGCAAGCTGACAGGCACGTTGGCCGGCAATACAAACTCGGCCAGGTCGAAGTCCGGCGCGATCCAGTCGCCCGGGCCTTTGCCCGTCAGAATCGAGAGTGCGTGGCGAGCCGAGTCGCGCTGCTGAGCCAGGGGTGGCAACAACGTGCGGTCTTGAGCGAGCCTGGTTTCGGCCAGCGAAACATCGATCTGCGTGGTGCTGCCATTGGCGTGGGCCATGCGCACGAGGTCGAGGTTTTTCACGTCGTTGGCCAGCAGTTTTTCGACGGCTTGCATCTGCGCATTCGCAGACGCCACCAGCAACGCCTGACTGGCGACGTTACCGGTCAGGGTCAGGTACGCCGCTTCGTAGCGATGCTTTTGCAGATCGGCAAACGCTTCCTGTTGCTCCACCAAGCGCTTGTTGCCGCCGAACGCGTCCAGGTCAAAACCGACCCGTGGCCCGATCGCATAGAAGTTGGAGACGGCCGGCTCTTTGGCGTTATGAACCCGTTGACGGCCCGCCTGGGCGCCAAAATCGACTTGCGGGTACAACGCACCTTCCGCCGCCGTCACCGAGGACGCCGCCTGGCGAATGGTTGCATCCGCCGCCACCAGTTCAAGGTTGCCCGCAATGGCCCGACGCACCACCGTGTCGAGCTTCTGCGAACGGAACGCCGTCCACCAGTCACCGCGGACCTTCTGGCCCAGGTCAATCTGCTTGTTGCCACGCTGACCGAGCCGCTGTTCGGCCTGTTGATCGTAGTGCTGCGACTGGCTCGGCGCAGGCATTTGGTAGTCGGGGCCGACGGTACAAGCGGTCAGGAACACCAGCACTGCCGCCGCGCCGAACGTGGTTTTGAACGTCTGTCTGTTGATTGCGAGCGCATGGGATTTCATTTGGCACACTCCACGAAAACTAGTTGGCCGCAGCCGGCTTGCGAAGGAAGACCACCAGTGGACTCACCACCAGCATCACCACCAGCAAAATCTTGAATTGACCGATCAGCGCGATAAAAGCCGCCTGGCCCGTGATCATTTCGTTGAGCCCTTCCAAGGCTTGCAGGGACGTCGGCACGGAAAGCGCAGCCGCGCGATAAGGCGTCAGGTTGCTGACCAGCGCCGTGTGCATCGCTTGCGTGTTGTTGAAGAAAAACAACTGCACAATCGCAACGCCCAGCGTGCTGCCGTACACCCGTGACAGGTTGAACAGACCCGTGCCTTCGGGGCGCAACGCGGGGTCGAGCGTGCTGAACGCAACCTTGGTCAGCGACGGCATCAAGACGCCGATGCCAATGCCCTGAACCGCACCGGCCACCGCCACCGGCCACTCGTCCATCAACGGCGAATAACCGAGCATCAGCCAGTTGGCATAGACCACCAGGGCGACGCCTGCCGCCACGAACCCGCGGCGGTCGAAACGCTCGGGAACACGCCCCATCAGCAGGAACGCGCCGACCAGTCCGACGCCACGCGGGATCGTCAGGAACCCCGTGGTGTCCGGCGGGTAGCCGAGAATCTCGTCGAGCATCGGCGAGGTCAGCGCCATGGTCGACAACAGCACGAAACCCACGGCGAAAAAGATGACCGTCGACAGCACAAAATTGCGGTCGTCGAACAATCGCTTGTTGAGAAAATGCACCTTCGCCGTCAGCACATGCACCGCGAACAGATAGAACCCCAATGCACAGCCCAGCGCTTCCAGGCAGATCTCGGTCGAGGCAAACCAGTCCAGGCGTTCACCACGGTCGAGCAGCATTTGCAGGCTGATCAAACCCAGCGTGAAAGTGCCAAAGCCAAAGAAGTCGAATGACGGCCGCTGCTCGGCCTTCTTCTCCTTCAGCAAAAGCGCCATCACCAGGAAGATGTACGCCGACAACGGCAGGCTGATGTAGAAGATCGGCCGCCAGTCGAAGTGTTCGCCGACCCAGCCACCGATGCTCGGCCCGCTGACGATGCCGAACAGCACGATGGCGGTCCACGTCGCGCCAAACTTCGCACGCTTCTCGAGGGCCAGGGTCTCCATTGAAATCGCCATCGACAACGGCGCAAGCACGCCACTCGCGAGCCCCTGGATGATCCGCGCGCCGACGAATTCCAGCGGCGTCGTGGCCAATGTCGCAAGCAGCAAGCCAAGGGCAAAAAAGGCCAGCGCGGTCAGATAAACACGCTTCAAGCCATAACGCCCGGCGAGCCATTGCGCGACCGGCAGGGTGATGGCGCTTGCCGCGAGGTACGAGGTGAAGATCCAGCCTGCCTGATCGTCGGTCATCGACAGGCTGCCCTGAATCAACCTGAGTACCGCGTTCGGAACAGGCAGGTTCGCCGACTGCATGTACGTCGCCAGCAGCGCCGCGAACCTCAGCGCATGCGCACCCTCTCCCGCCGGGTGTCCACTCTGTTGGCTGTTCATCAGGCGCCACCCGCAGTCAACAATGCTTTGAGCGGATGCCACCACGGCGTGCGATAACCGGTATCGACCTTGACCGTGGCGCTGGTGCCCGAGAACAGCGCCAGGGCAGGATCCGCCTCATCGAGTTCGAGGCGCACCGGAACGCGCTGCACCACCTTGACCCAGTTGCCGGTCGCGTTCTCTGGCGGCAGCAGGGCGAAGTCCGAGCCGGCCCCCGGGCTCATGCTGGTAACGTGGGCCTTGAACACGTGATCGGGATAGGTATCGATGCTGATGGTCGCTGCCTGCCCGGGGCGCATATGGGTGACCTGCGTCTCGCGGAAGTTGGCCTCGACCCAGATCTCACGATCGGACAGCAGCGCAAACGCCGGCGCGCCGTTGTTGACGAAGTTGCCCACCTGCAAGTCGTCGACCTTGGCGACAATGCCATCGTCCGGCGCGTACACCGTCGCATACCCGAGGTAAAGCTGCGCCTCGTCCAGTTGAGCCCTGGCCTCGCGCACCGTCGGGTGACTGTCCGCGTCGATGTTCGGGTTGCCGCTGAGCGCGACGACGGTGCTGGCGATCTGTTGTTCGATCGACGCAATGCGCTGCCGTGCCACTTTCAGGTCGGTGTCCGCCCGCTCGTAAACGGCCCGCGAGACAAACTCGGAGGCGACCAGCGCTTTCTTGCGGGCAAACTCTTTCTGGTCGAAATCCGCCGACTCTCTGGCGGACTGCAACTCGGCCTGCTGCTGCCGGTAACTGGCCTTGAGCCCATCGATACGCAGCCGCGCGACGCTCAACTGTGCTTCTGCACGGTTGACCGCGATCTGAAACGGCTCCGGGTTAATGCGAAACAGCACCTGGCCTTTGCGCACAAGCTGATTGTCCTGAACCGCAATCTCGACGACCTGTCCGGAAACACGTGCATTGATCGAGGCCTTGGCCACCCGGGCGTAGGCGTTGTCGGTCGAAACAAAGGGCTCGCCCGCCTGATAGCGTGCGTAGCCAAACGCGGCGAAAAGCAGCGGCACACCGACCATCAGCAGGGGCCGCATTTTCGCTTTGAACGGTTTCTTCACGGGCGCGTCAGCCGGGTTCGGACCGGGATGCCCGAGGGTCTGTGTCGCTGAGAGATCGAACTGTTTAGTCATGATCGAATACACCTTTAACCGGGAAATCGGGCTAACACCCACTGGAACAGCGCCTTACCGTGTGCGGTCGGGAGGATCGCTCCGCCGCACCTGTTTCGTAGCCGCAATACCCCGATCGAGCTCCGCTACAACAAACCCGCAAGCAAGGAATTTCTGGTTCCTTAATTTTGTGCGATGGTGTAAGAATATAGCCGCACCACCCCCAGACTCAAGGATTTTGTACGACATGGCACAAAATAAAACTACCGAGGGCAAAGGACGCGGCCGTCCTCGCGCCTATGACCCGCAGACCGCCTTGCAACAAGCGCTTGGTGTGTTTTGGAACACTGGCTATTCCGGTGCGTCTCTGGACAGCATCGCCAGCGCAGCCGGGATGAACCGGCCGAGCCTGTACGCCGCATTCGGTGACAAGCACGCGCTCTATATCAAAGCGCTTGAGCAGTATTGGGAGTTCGCCGCCGCTGCCATGCACGAGGCGCTGACGAGCGAAGAGCTGACGTTGCGCCAGGCATTGATGCAATTTTACGAGGGGCAGTTATCGATCTACTTTTCGGGTGACGGCCAACCCCGTGGTTGCTTTGCGATTGGCACGGCGACCACCGAAGCCGTCGAGGATCCGGAAATTCGCGATGTACTGTCGGATCGACTCAGCCGACTGGATGCCGACCTTGAAGCGCGTCTGCGCGTGGCCATTGATAAAGGAGAGCTCAAGGACGATGTCGACGCTGCGGCCCTCGCCGTACTCGCCTCCTCCCTGCTGCACAGCATTTCCATCCGTGCGCGGGCGGGCAAATCCCGGGCGGAACTGACCGGGCTGGCACGCAATGCGGTCAATGTGATCTGCGGTTGAGCGACGTCATGACGGGCAACAGACTCGAAGACAGGCTGGCCGAGCATCTGGCGGTGGTTTTTTGCGGCATTAACCCCGGCATGATGGCCGCCGCCCAAGGGCATCATTTTGCGGGCCGCAGCAATCGCTTCTGGCGCACCCTTCATCTGGCCGGTTTTACGCCGCAGGAAGTTCGCCCGGAAGATGACCGGACAATCGTGCAGTATCACTGTGGTTTAACGGCCGTGGTTGAGCGGCCAACGGCGCGGGCGGATCAGTTGTCGGTGGATGAATTCATCGCCGCGGCTGCGCAGTTTGAACAGAAGATCGCGCACTATGCGCCACGCTGTGTGGCTTTTCTCGGCAAGGCCGCCTATGGCGCGTTATCCGGCCAGCGCAACGTGGCCTGGGGGCTTCAGTCGCAAACGTTCGGTAACGCCTCGGTCTGGGTCTTGCCCAACCCCAGTGGCCGCAATCGCGCTTTCACCCTGGATCAACTGGTTGACGCGTATCGACAACTCTATCTGGCCCAACTTGGTGTTAAATAGCACGCTGTCGCGTAATGCAGTGCAACGAGAACGGATATGAGAACCCATTTTGAGAAAAGTGATGCCCCTGAGCCAACGCTCCCGCGTGATGGAAACATTCAACCCGTCACCCCTCAGCAGCCGGTGGTAAGCGCATGATCGAAGTCACTGAAGTGTCCATTGCCGAACTGCGCGCGGCGCTCGAATCCGGGCAGACCACCGCCGTCGAACTGGTGCAGGCTTACCTGGCCCGGATCGATGCCTACGATGGCCCAAACACCGCCACCGCGCTCAACGCCGTGGTGGTGCGCAATCCCGAGGCGCTCAATGAAGCGCGGGCGTCCGATGCCCGTCGGGCCAAAGGTCAAACGCTGGGGCCGCTCGATGGCATTCCCTATACCGCCAAAGACAGTTATCTGGTCAAAGGGTTGACCGCCGCCTCTGGCAGCCCCGCTTTCGCCCACCTGATTGCCTATCGCGATGCGTTCACCATCGAACGGCTTCGCGCCACGGGTGCGATCTGCCTGGGCAAAACCAACATGCCGCCGATGGCGAACGGCGGCATGCAGCGCGGGGTCTACGGCCGTGCCGAAAGCCCGTACAACGCTGACTACCTCACCGCCCCTTTCGCTTCGGGTTCGTCGAACGGCGCCGGGACGGCGACCGCCGCCAGTTTCGCGGCCTTCGGTCTTGCGGAAGAAACCTGGTCGAGCGGTCGCGGTCCGGCCTCGAACAACGGTTTGTGCGCCTACACGCCGTCGCGCGGGGTGATCTCGGTGCGCGGCAACTGGCCGCTGACGCCGACCATGGACGTCGTCGTGCCCTTCGCCAGAACCATGGCCGACCTGCTTGAAGTGCTCGACGTGGTGGTGGCGGAAGATCCCGACACCCGCGGCGATCTGTGGCGGCTGCAACCCTGGGTGCCGATTCCGAGCGTCGCCTCGGTGCGCCCGGCGTCCTATGCCGAACTTGCGGTGAACGCCGATGCACTCGCCGGCAAACGCCTCGGCGTTCCGCGCATGTACATCAACGCCGATCCCGACGCGGGCACGAGCGACGCACCGGGCATCGGTGGGCCGACGGGGCAACGCATCAACACGCGTCCATCGGTGATCGGGCTCTGGGAAGAGGCCCGCAAGGCACTTGAAGCGGCGGGCGCCGAAGTGATTGAAGTCGACTTCCCGCTGGTCTCCAATTGCGAGGGTGATCGTCCGGGTGCGCCAACGGTGTTTACCCGAGGCCTGGTGTCGAAAGAGTTCCTGCATCATGAGTTGTGGGACCTGACGGCCTGGGCATTCGATGATTTCCTGCAGGCCAACGGCGACCCGAAATTGAACCGTCTGGTCGATGTCGACGGGCCGCTGATTTTCCCGCACGACCCGGGAACCCTGCCCAACCGCGAGGGCGACCTGGTCGCCGGCATGGACGAATACGTGCGGATGGCCGAGCGCGGCATCACCCCGTGGGATCAGATTTCCACAGTGCCTGATGGCTTGCGCGGGCTGGAAAAAACCCGTCGAATCGACCTGGAAGACTGGATGGATCGGCTGGGGCTCGATGCGGTGCTGTTTCCGACGGTGGCCGACGTTGCACCGGCGAATGCCGATGTCGACCCGGCCTCTGCGGACATCGCCTGGAGCAACGGCATCTGGGTGGCCAACGGCAACCTCGCCATCCGGCATTTGGGTGTGCCAACGGTCACCGTGCCGATGGGCGTGATGCCGGACATCGGCATGCCCGTCGGGCTGACGTTTGCCGGTCGTGCCTATGACGATTCGACGCTGCTGCGCTTCGCCTCGGCATTCGAGTCGACGGGAACCAAGCGCCTGATCCCGCCTCGAACCCCACCGTTGTCGGCCGCTAAAAAGTAGAACCGAGCGGTTTCACAGGGCAAGGCGTTGGTCGAAGTGTTCTTCCTTGAGAATATCGAACAACGCCTGCGCCGCCGCCGACAACTCCACCCCAGGCTTGGTCAACACCCCGATCGCCCGTTCCACCACCGGGTCACGCAGGGTAATGCACCGCGCGCCCAACTCGCGCATCTGCCCGGCACACAACGCCGGCACCGCGCTCACCCCCAGGCCGCTGGCGACCATTCTCCCGACTGTCGCCAACTGATGGCTTTCAAACTCCACCGGTAACTTCATCCCCCGCGTTTGCAAGTGCTCCTCCAGCATCACCCGCACCGTCGAAGGTCGCTGCAAGGTAATGAAAGGCTCTTCAAGCAACGTCTGCCAATCAATGTCTTCGCGCTCTGAAAAAGGCGAATCGAACGGCACCACCGCCACAAACCGGTCCCGGTACAACGGCGTGAATTGCAGCGACGAACTTTGCGTCGGTTCAAACGCTACGCCCAACTCGACCTGCCGATCGCGCACCATTTCCAGCACCTGCTCGTTGATCACGTCATTCACCGTGACGTTGACCTTCGGATAGCGTGCGCGAAACGTCTTGAGGATCGGCGGCAGCAGGTTGCCGGCAAACGACGGCATCGCCGCCAGCGTCACGCGCCCGCGCTGCAGGGTAAAACGCTGGCGCAATTCGTCCTCGACATTGTCCCAGTCCGCGATCAATCGGCGGGCCAACGGCACCAGCGACTCCCCCTCGGGCGTCAGCGCCACGTTGCGCGTGTTGCGGGTAAATAGCCGCCCGCCCAGGCCCTCCTCCAGCGCCTTGATGGTCAGGCTCAGCGCCGATTGCGACAGGTGCAATCGTTCGCAGGCAACGGCAAAACTCAGACTCTGGGCCACGGCCAGAAAGGCGCGGATCTGCTTGACTGTCATAGGCTAACTGCTCCAGTAATGAGCGCAGGTGCTTTCTGTAGGAGCATGTCTTGCCCGCGATGGCGTCCTGGAGATCGTCATCGCGGGCAAGCCATGCTCCTACAGGATTAATTGGTGAGTTTTATCTATCAATCAACCTTAAAAATCAACTTAACAAATAAATCCTCCAGCGAGACACTCCATCCCATACGGCTAGCCAGCCGCCCACAAAGAATAAAAGAGGTGCATATGGCAGGTTTCGACAAGCGCGTGAGTTCCTACGAGGAAGCTCTGGCAGGTCTTGAAGACGGCATGACGGTAATCGCTGGCGGCTTCGGCCTGTGCGGCATTCCGGAAAACCTGATCGCCGAGATCAAGCGCAAAGGCACCCGTGACCTGACCGTGGTTTCCAACAACTGCGGCGTCGACGGTTTCGGTCTTGGCGTGTTGCTGGAAGACCGGCAGATCAAAAAAGTAGTGGCCTCCTACGTTGGCGAAAACAAGCTGTTCGAAGACCAACTGCTGAAAGGCGAAATCGAAGTCGTCCTGACGCCCCAAGGCACCCTCGCCGAAAAAATGCGCGCGGGCGGCGCCGGCATCCCGGCATTCTTCACGGCTACTGGCGTCGGCACCCCGGTCGCCGAAGGCAAGGAAGTGCGCGAATTCCACGGTCGCAAGTACCTGATGGAAGAATCCATCACCGGTGACTTCGCCATCGTCAAAGGCTGGAAAGCCGACCATTTCGGCAACGTCATCTACCGCCACACCGCCCAGAACTTCAACCCGCTGGCCGCCACCGCCGGCAAGATCACCGTGGTCGAAGTCGAAGAAATCGTCGAACCCGGCGAGCTGGACCCGGCGCAGATCCACACCCCTGGCATCTACGTCGACCGGGTCATTTGCGGCACGTTCGAGAAGCGCATCGAACAGCGCACCGTGCGTAAGTGATCCCCTGCCCCCGGACCGAATGAAGGAATAACAACAATGGCACTTTCCCGCGAACAAATGGCTCAACGCGTCGCCCGCGAAATGCAGGACGGCTTCTACGTGAACCTGGGCATCGGCATTCCGACCCTCGTCGCCAACTACATTCCCGAAGGCATGGAAGTCATGCTGCAGTCGGAAAACGGCCTGCTCGGCATGGGTCCTTTTCCTACTGAAGAAACCATCGATGCCGACATGATCAACGCCGGCAAGCAAACCGTGACTGCGCGTACCGGCGCGTCGATCTTTTCCTCGGCCGAGTCCTTCGCGATGATTCGCGGGGGTCATGTCGACCTGACCGTGCTGGGCGCCTTTGAAGTTGACGTGCAAGGCAACATCGCTTCGTGGATGATCCCCGGCAAACTGGTCAAGGGCATGGGCGGCGCGATGGACCTGGTGGCCGGCGCAGACAACATCATCGTCATCATGACCCACGCGTCCAAGGACGGTGAGTCCAAGCTGCTGTCCCAATGCAGCCTGCCGCTGACCGGTGCCGGTTGCATCAAGCGCGTACTGACTGACCTGGCGTATCTTGAAATCGAAAACGGCGCGTTCATTCTCAAAGAGCGTGCGCCGGGCGTCAGCGTCGAAGAGATCGTCGCCAAGACTGCCGGTAAACTGATCGTGCCGGACCACGTTCCGGAAATGCAGTTCGCTGCCCAGTGAGGAATCATTCCATGCAAGAAGTCGTCATTGTCGCCGCCACCCGTACTGCCATCGGCAGCTTCCAGGGCTCGCTGGCCAATGTGTCCGCCGTAGACCTCGGTGCTGCGGTGATCCGTCAGTTGCTGACGCAAACCGGTCTGAACCCGGCTGAAGTCGATGAAGTGATCATGGGCCAGGTGTTGACCGCCGGCGCCGGGCAAAACCCTGCGCGTCAGTCCGCGATCAAGGCGGGCCTGCCGTTCACCGTGCCGGCCATGACCCTGAACAAGGTCTGCGGCTCGGGCCTCAAGGCCCTGCACCTGGCCACCCAGGCGATTCGCTGCGGCGACGCCGAGGTGATCATTGCCGGCGGCCAGGAAAACATGAGCCTTTCCAACTACGTCATGCCCGGCGCGCGCACCGGTCTGCGCATGGGTCACACGCAAATCGTCGACACCATGATCAGCGACGGTCTGTGGGATGCGTTCAACGATTACCACATGGGCATCACCGCCGAAAACCTGGCTGAAAAGTACAGCCTGACCCGCGAGCAACAGGACGCCTTCGCTGCGGCCTCGCAGCAGAAAGCCACGGCCGCCATCGAAGCCGGGCGTTTTGCCGATGAGATCACGCCGATCCTGATTCCGCAGCGCAAGGGCGATCCGCTGTCCTTCGCCACCGACGAACAGCCACGCGCCGGCACCACCGCCGAAGCCCTGGGCAAACTGAAACCGGCCTTCAAGAAGGACGGTTCGGTGACTGCCGGTAACGCCTCGTCGCTGAACGATGGCGCCGCCGCCGTGATCCTGATGAGCGCGGACAAAGCCAAGGCCCTGGGCCTGCCGGTGCTGGCAAAAATCGCGGCTTACGCCAACGCGGGCGTGGACCCGGCGATCATGGGCATCGGCCCGGTCTCGGCCACTCGCCGTTGCCTGAGCAAAGCCGGCTGGTCCATCGACCAACTGGACCTGATCGAAGCCAACGAAGCCTTCGCCGCGCAATCCCTGGCGGTAGCCAAGGACCTGGAATGGGACTTGAACAAGGTCAACGTCAACGGCGGCGCCATCGCCCTCGGTCACCCGATCGGTGCGTCGGGTTGCCGTGTGCTGGTGACTTTGCTGCATGAAATGATCAAGCGCGACGCCAAGAAAGGCCTCGCCACCCTGTGCATCGGTGGTGGTCAGGGCGTGGCACTGGCGATCGAACGGGCTTAACGCGTTCAACGGACGGCGCGGGGACCCACGAAGATCCGCGCCATCCGGCAACACCCCTCATTCTCAAACGAGGGAGCATTTCTGTAGGAGCCAGCTTGCTGGCGATGGCGGAGCAACATTCAACATTGATGTTGCCCGATACACCGCCATCGTCGGAACGCCGCCCGCAGCAAGCCGGCTCCTACAGGATTTGCGTTTATTGCCGCAAACCGTGTCAGGCGAACTTCACGAGGTTCAACACTGGCAACGGCCCACCCGGAAACTGCGCCAACCGCGCGCCGACACTCAACTCCCCAAGATCAATCCCGAAGAAGCCCAAGCGCTCGGTCAACGCAACCACCTGAGCTTTCGCCTCGGCATCATCGCCCGACACAAACAGCACCCGCCGACCGCCCTCCGCCGCCGGATCACTCTCCAGCAAGCGCGCCGCCAGGTGATTGAACGCCTTCACCACCCTCGCCCCCGGCACCCATTCAGCGAACACTTCGCTGGACGTACGGCCGTGCAAATCCACCGCCTTGAACGACGGCGCCTCAATCGAGTTATTGGCGTCGATCACGATCCGCCCGCCGAAGTCCGGCAGACCAGCGAGTGCTGTCGGCAACTTCGACCAGTTGACCGCCACCAGAACGATTGGCTGGGCGGCCGCTTCTTCACGGGTGCCGGCGCGCGCCGTCGGACCGAGCTCCGCTACCAGCGATGACAGCGTTTCAGGTCCACGACTGTTGGCAATGACCACTTCGATGCCCTGACGGGACAAGGCTCTGGCAAACGCTGAACCAATGGCGCCAGCGCCGATGATGCCGATAGTACTCATGGTGATTCACTCCAAGGGGTTGTCGTTGGCGTGAATACTGCGCTTGTCATTAGCCCTTGATTAGCGGGTAATGATTTGAATGATTTTCAAGCATTCATAGCAGGTACCAGACATGGAAACCCTCGCCAACCTCGAATCTTTTGTACGCAGCGCTGAAACGGGCAGTTTTTCCGCCGCGGCACGTTTGCTGGCGCTGACACCCGCCGCGGTCAGCCGCAACGTGGCGATGCTGGAACGCAATATGGGTGTGCGGTTGTTCCAGCGTTCGACCCGCAAGCTGTCGCTCACTGAAGCCGGTGAGGGTTTTCTGGCCAGCATCGGCGGCAACCTGGAGGCGTTGCAAGCGGCGATCAGTGCCGTGAGCAGCGATCGCGGGGAGCCGGCCGGTGTGCTCAAGGTCAGCCTGGCGCCGACGTTTGGCATCGGTCATGTGCTGCCGTTGTTGCCGCAGTTCCTGGCGCGTTATCCGCTGATTCGCCCGGAATGGCACTTCGAAAATCGCCAGGTGGATTTGATTGCTGAAGGCTATGACGCGGCCATCGGCGGCGGCTTTGAACTCACGCCAGGGGTCATCTCACGGACATTGGCGGCGGCGGATATCGTCGCGGTGGCCTCACCGGCCTACCTGGCAGGACGCACGCTGCCGCGTACGCCGGCCGACCTGATCGGACACACCGGCATTGTGATGCGCGGCATTCGTACCGGGCGGATTCGTCAGTGGGTGATGCACGATCGAGCGGGCCATGAAGAGAGCGCCGGTCTGAACGAAAACATCGTGCTCAACGATCCAGCCGCCATGCGTGAGGCAGCGCTCCTGGGCCTGGGGGTGACGCTGCTGGTGTTGCCGGATGTGGCAGCGAACATCGAGCGCGGGGAACTGGTGCGCCTGCTGCCGGACTGGCACGCCGATGCGGGGCCGATCTCGCTGTATTACCCGAGCCGGACGCTGATGCCGGCCAAGACCCGGGTGTTCATTGATTTTGTGGTTGAGGCGTTTCAGCGGTAGACCGCGTCATCGTTCATCGCCGGCAAGCCGGCTCCTACAGGTTCACCATGTCCTTGTAGGAGCCAGCTTGCTGGCGATGGCGGCCGAACAGTCACCCAAAAAACTGAAAGATCAACCAACTATTCGCCCCACTGATCACCGCAAACAACCCCCACGCCAACACTCGCGTCGGCAATCGATTCACAAACGGCCCCATCAACTTGTGATCATTGGTCATGCGAATCAACGGATACAACGCAAACGGCAACTGCAAACTCAGCACCACCTGACTCAACACCAGCAGCTTGCCAATCGCGTTATCCCCCATCAGCCACACACCGATAAACGCCGGGATCAACGCCAGCCCCCGGGTAATCAACCGCCGTTGCCAGCAGGGAATCCGCAGGTTGAGGTAACCCTCCATGATCACTTGCCCGGCGATGGTGCCGGTGAACGTCGAACTCTGACCGGACGCCAGCAACGCGACGCCGAACAGCACGCTGGCCAACGCGCCGCCCACCAGCGGGTCGAGCAAGTGATAGGCGTCCTGAATGTCCACCACATCGGTGTGCCCGGTCTTGTGGAAGGCCGCGGCCGCGAGGATCAGGATCGCCGCGTTCACCAGCAGCGCCAGTGCCAGGGAACCGATGGTGTCGATGCGCGCCAGTTTCACCGCGTCCTGCTTGCTGGCCAGGTCCTTGCCGATCATCCGGGTCTGTACGATCGAGGTGTGCAGGTACAAGTTATGCGGCATGACCGTGGCCCCGAGAATCCCGATGGCCAGGTACAGCGGCGCCGCATCGCCGATGGCCGACAGTGACGGTGTAAAACCCCGTGCGACGTCCGGCCAGTAAGGCTTGATCAGCAACAATTCAACGAAGAAACACACACCGATGGTGCTCACCAGCACCAGCATGATCGCTTCCAGTCGGCGGAAGCCACGGTTCTGCAGGGCCAGCACCAGCAGCGTGTCGAACGCCGTGAGGGCGATGCCGACGCTCAGCGAACAGCCCAACAGCAGATGGAACGCCAGCGCACAGCCGAGCACTTCGGCGAGGTCGGTGGCGATGATCGAGATCTCTGCCAGCACCCATTGGGTCCGTGCGGTCCGCGTGCTGTAGCGCTCGCGGGACAACTGCGCCAGATCGCGCCCAGTGGCAATGCCCAGGCGCGAGCACAAACACTGCACCACCATCCCCGCCAGACTCGCCAGCAACACCACAAACAACAGGCTGTAACCAAACCGCGAACCGGCCTCGATGGCGGTGGCCCAGTTGCCCGGGTCCATGTAGCCGATGGACACCAGCAAGCCCGGGCCGGCGAAACGCAGGACACGCTTGAAAAATGACGCGCGAGGGTCAACGGCAACGCTGCCCGCCACTTCCGGCGGACAAAACGGCGCAGTGGCGACTTTGGGCAAACTGAATTTCACGCAAACATTCCAGAAAACAGGCGGGAGGGCGCAGCTTAGACGTTTCGCGCTTTTCGGTGTACAGACAAAACGCAAAGATCGCCGCTGCGGCCTTTGCTTTTGTAGGAGCAAGCTTGCTCGCGATAAACGATGACGCGGAACGTCTGGACCACCGAGGTGCTGCCATCGCGAGCAATCGAGCGTCGACCGGCTGCTCCTACAAAGGCAAAAGCAACGGCGGGTGATGATCAGGGCTTGGCAATGCCCAACAACTGCTCCCGCAACTCGGGATTGCTCGTGCGCGGGTCGAGCCAGATATCAAAAAACGCCCGGGCGAACACCGGGTCCGTCACCTCGTACTGCAACTGCGGGCCGACAAAAAAACGTGCGCCCTGCCCCGGCAAGTAAACCCCGATGAGTCGGGTCCCGGCCTGCACATCGACAAACGCCTGCTGCATCTGCGCCTGCCATACCGCGAGTTGCCCGGCACTCACCGATGTGCCCGACAGTCGTTTGATTTCTTCGACGCTGGCCTGGACCAGATCGTCCCGGGAAATCCTGCGCTGATAAATCAGCTCCAGGGCGAACGGCTGGTCGCTCGCAAATGGCTGCGCGGCGCTCCACAGACGAGCGTTGTAGATATCGAAACCGAACATCCGGAACTCGCCGGTACCAACGATTTGGGCGCCAGGCAAAGACTCCTGCCAGTTGGCCAACGCGTGGTTGCCCAGCAATACCAACAGCCACAGGGTATGCCGCAGAGGTGATCGTGGTCGGGTCATGATCGGCTCGATTCAGCGCGTATGGGTTCTGTTACTTATACGCATAAAGTGTTGCTGTACAAGCTTTCAACTTTGTATACAAAAACAGCTAATCCTTAGAGCAATCTACTTGTCGCAATGCTAACGTTGCCGCTTCACTCAGGTCGGAGGCGCCTACGTGCTGCTGCTCAAACTGCTGGTCATTCCCGGGTTTCTCTTACTGATCTCCCTCGCGGGCAAACGCTGGGGCCCGAGTGTCGCCGGTTGGCTGTCAGGGTTGCCGGTGGTGGTCGGGCCGATTCTGTTCTTCCTCGCCATCGAACAAGGCGAAGTGTTTGCCGCGCAATCGGCGACCGCCGCGTTATCCGCGATGTTCGCGATGATTGCCTTCTGCGTAACCTACGCCCAGGTCGCCCAACGCGCGGGATGGCCTTGGGCGCTGACGGTTTCGTTGCTGGTCTGGGCCACAGCGGCGGTGGTGCTGTCGGTGATTCCACCGTCCCTGGTGTTCTCGGTGATCGCCGCCGCGACCGCGCTGCTGGCGGCGCCTTACCTGTTTCCCAAGGTGCAGCCGATCGTCTCCGGCCCGGCACCAAAGTCCGACAAATTGCTGCTGCGCATGATTGCCGGCGCCCTTCTCACTCTCGCGGTCACCTGGCTCGCCAGCACCGTCGGCGAACGCTGGAGCGGCCTGCTCGCGGTGTTCCCGGTGCTGGGCAGCGTGATGGCGGTGTTTTCCCAGCAAACCCGTGGCCCGGCGTTTACCGCCGCCTTGTTGCGCGCCACGGCCACCGGCATGTATTCGTTCAGCGCGTTCTGCCTGGTCCTGGCGCTGACCTTGCCGGGCATGGGCCTGAAGGCTTTTGGCCTGGGCGTCGCGGTGTCGGTCGCCATGCTCGGCGTCACCCGGCGCCTGTTGGCCAAACCGGTGGCAACGCCCGCAACACATTCAACTATTTCGAACGAGTAGAACAACAACCCCGTACGTCAATCGAACAGGTTTCGCCCACTATCAGCCTCAGTTCCTGACCAACCACTGACTGAGGCCTACACCATGAAATTCTTTTTCCACCCTTCGCCAAACCCGATGAAAGTCGCCCTGCTGCTCGAAGAACTGCAAACGCCGTACGAATTGATCGGCGTCGACACCTTCAAGGGCGAGCAACACCAGCCAGCCTTCCTGGCGATCAACCCGAACGCCAAAGTGCCAGCGCTGGTCGATGGCGACGCCACCGTGTTCGACTCCCAGGCGATCCTGTTGCACCTCGCGCAAAAACATCAGCGCTTCCTGCCGACCTCCGTTGCCGGCCAGGCCGAGCTGCTGTCGTGGCTGATGTTCATCGCCACCGGCCTGTCGCCATTCTCGGGTCAGGCGGTGCACTTCCTGCACCACGCCCCGGAAGACCTGGCCTACGCAAAAAACCGTTACCTCAAGGAAGTCGAGCGTCATTACCGCGTGCTCGATCAGCGCCTGGCCGACCATCAATACCTGGCCGGCGACACCTATAGCATCGCCGACATGGCGCTGTGGGGCTGGGCCAATTACGCGCCATACATCCTCGGCGAAAACGGTTTGGCGGCGTACCCGAACGTCAAGCGCCTGTTCGATGAAATCAGCGCTCGCCCGGCAGCCGTACGTGCTCACGGCCTCAAAGAGAAGCTGGTACTGAAAGCGGAATTCGACGAAGAAACCCGTCGTAACCTGTTCCCGCAAAACCAGGCGCAGTAATCCATTCCCCGCATGCGAAGGTGATGAAATGAGTGATCAAGTCGCGTTTATCGTTTACCTGCCAGCCAAACCGGAACGCTTCGCCGAAACAAAGCAGCGCCTGCTGGACGTGGTGCACCAGATGTCGGCCGAGCCGGACTTCGTCAACACCTGGGTCCATCAGTTGCAGGACGAGCCGAACACTCTGGTGCTCTACGAAACCTGGAACTGCAGCAAGGAAGACTTCATCACGCGTCACCTGAGCAAGCCGTATCGCCAGGACTATGAAAAGCTGTTGCCGGAGCTGTTGGCCAGCGACCGTCGGATCGAGTTTCTGGACGTGATCGAGAGCTACCCGGTGCGCCGCGACGTGTAACAGCGTAATCCCCGTGGTGAGGGCCAACCTCTCACCACGGGCACTCTTATTACTCGGCGGCGTCGAGTTTATCCAGCGCCTGGTTCACCGCCAGCTCCCCAAGCATGATGACCTGCGCAATGCCCAACAGCGAATTGCGACGGGTCCCCTCCATATGATCCGCCAGGTCCATGGCCATGACATTGGCCGATGCCAGCGACTCGCACGCATGGCTGAGCAGGGTCTGGACATCGAGTTCCGGGTTGACGCTGAACATGCTGTCGAGTTGCCTTGGCGTGGCATTGATCAGGGCAATGTGCGCGGCAGGATTGGCGTAAAAGTCGAGGGCGAGCTTGATGGTCTCTTCGAGCTTCTCTTGGTCAGTGCTTTGGGCTGGAGCGGACAGGTCCGGGTTGGGGGGATTGGGTGTTGGTTTGGGCATAGATGGAGCTCCGATGCTACTTAGAAGGAGCCATCAACCTCTCGCTACCAAACGGAGGGTGGCGGCCATACGAAGGTTGGTAGACCGGGCATCGGAACCGGCGCCCCCGAAGGAGCCCTGCGCATGGCCACCATAAAACGCAGCCCTGAGAAAGGGCCGAACAAGGTGACGCTATGCGTCGATGCTGAGGGTCTACCAAACCCGATCACTGTGTTTTCAGCGACCGGAAAACAATAGAACCCACCCCAAAAGCGCACAAGCCGGCGGATTCTTACGTACCTGTAGGCAACGACGCAAGGTGTTGTAGCTTTCATGAAGTAACGCTGAGCGCGGTTAAACAAGCCTTCGTAAATACGTTGATTAGCCGTAAACGCGAGGTTCAAAAGCTTTTCGCTCACCAGAACCCGACCGCCCGTTAGCCCACACTGGAATGCGTCACGACCTCCATGGGATGATCGCCCCCACCGCGAGACCACCCTGGAGATTTTGAATGTCACTGTTGAGTAAAAAAGCCGTTGTCCTGCTGCTGGCAGTGGCTGCCAGCCTGGGGGCTTTGAATGCACAGGCGGCTAAAGAGGTAGCGCCAGCGCAGAACGTCTCGATGCTGGGCGGAAAATTCAAATTCAACCTGCCCAAGGGCTTCGTTGCCAACCCGCTGCCGGCGGACGCGACCGGTGCGAGTGGCACCATGTACACCAACGCAACCACGAAAACCGTAGTGATTGCCGCTGAAAACACCATTCCTGGTGGCGTCAACGCCAAGGACAACGACGGTGAGTTCCTCGATACCACGGCGTCCGACTTCGCCACTCAACAAGCCAAGGCTCTGCCGGATTTCACCAAGCTCAGTGAGAAAAGCCTGACCCAGAAAGGCACCGGCCTCGGTCTGCGGGAGATCGACAGCATCGCCACCCAGGGCGGCGGCAAGACCCTCGATACCACGCTGATGGCCGCCTCGGGCACGCGCATGGCGCTGGTAAAGGTGATTTCCCGTCTCAGCGACAATGCCGGCCACGAAGCGCTGGTTAAACAGATCGTCAGCGGCAAGTAAGGCTCAGGGGTTGAGGCGCTGCAACCAGGCGCTCAAATCCTGCATTTCGGCGGCACTGATGTTGTGGCCAACACCTGGGTAGGCATGAAATTCAGGCTTGAGTGACAGGCTCTGTAACAGGCTGTTCGCCTCGGTGCCGTCGTTGAAGGGAAGGCGTTTGTCCGCCGTTCCATGCCCGATGAAAATCGCCAGTTTCTGAAGTTTTTCATCGGGTTTGAGCTCGGACTTGAGCACCGGCAAAATTCGCCCGCTCAACGCCGCGATCCCGCCCACGGCCTCGGGATGACGCAACGCGACTTCGTAAGACATGATCGCGCCCTGGCTGAAGCCCACCAGGAAAACCTTGTTCGGTACTGTGTGATATTTCTTCGCAGCCTGTGCGACGAAATCCAGCAACACCGGGCCGCTGGCCTTCAGGTCATCCGTCTCGCCGTTGTAGGCACCTTCTCCCTTCTTGCGAAACCACTGATAGCTGCCCTCCTCCATGACCATCGGTGCGCGCACCGACAGGTAGTTGTAGTGGACAGGCAATTCATCCTTGATGCCGAACAAGTCCTGTTCGTTACTGCCGTAGCCGTGGAGGAAAATCACCAGGGGTTGATTGACCGATTCGGGGTTGGCCTGCTCCAGGTATTTGAGCGGCAGATCGGTATGCAGCGGGGTTTCAGCGTGGACGGCGGCGGACGCCAGGAGTGTCAGCAGAGCGAGAACCTTCAACATAAACCTTCCTTCACAGAGCGCAGGATTCGGGGTTGAGCCTAACATTTCCTGTTGCCGATGCACTCGCAGTGCTGCTGATACCGCTATCGCGAGCAGGCTCGCTCCCACAGGGGGAATGCATTTCAACTGTGGGAGCGAGCCTGCTCGCGATAGCGGTATCAGCGACACCAAAGCATCCCGGTCAATCGTTAATCAACTTCCCAACGCGGATCGGCTCGCGCCCCGCAACTTTCGCCTGCCACGTCCCCGGTTGCGTATACCGCCCGCGATCAATCGCAAACAACACACCACTGGTGCCGGCGCACACGGTGGTCACCCGGTCGCTCAACGGGTCAACCACTTCAAACAATGCATCGCCCTTCTCGACCCATTCACCGGCCTCGCGCAGAAAACTGACCACGCCATGATGCGGCGCAAACAGGTATTCCGTGCCTTCAAACGGCATACCTTCACAGCATTCACTCGGTGCGGCCGGCCAGGTGCCTTTGATAAAACCCTGTTCGGCAAGGAAGCCGAGAATGGCCTCGCAATTGGCCTGAGCCTGATCGACCCGGGTATCGCCCATGCTGCCCAGCTCCAGCGTTGTCGCCAGGTTCGCCGGTGGAATCGCCGCCTCGGGGAATGCCCTTGCCAGGCGCAGCCATGGCGAAGAACAGGATTCATCGAAAGAACTGCCGCCGGAGTCTTCACACAGCAGCGCAACGCCTGCCTTCA
This sequence comes from Pseudomonas sp. BF-R-01, assembly GCF_019946615.1. Classification (NCBI taxonomy): domain Bacteria; kingdom Pseudomonadati; phylum Pseudomonadota; class Gammaproteobacteria; order Pseudomonadales; family Pseudomonadaceae; genus Pseudomonas; species Pseudomonas sp. BF-R-01. Next base: position 47,302 of record NZ_JAGYFX010000022.1, on the reverse strand, counting down.
GCCGAGCCGCCAGGGACTTCCATTGCGACCAGTGTTGCGGCAGCGCATAAATATGAATCGCCGCTTCGAAATCGCAATGCAGGTCGAGGGTGATGTCGGCGTCACAGGCATGGCGCAGCAGCAAGCGATGCATGGCTTCCAGCTGCGACTTCGGTGCAGGCAAACCGTCGAGAACCTGGCCCATGGCCTGACGAATCAACGCGATGTTGGCCTGGGCATCGGCGCCCAACTGATCACCGATCAGCTCACCGACCGGCGCGCTCAGTTCAACGAACGAGCGGTTGAAATTCTTGCCGCTGCCAAGTTCGAAACGGCCCATGTGACTGCCTTGCAGGTGTTGGTCCAGGCCGATGGGATTGGCCACTGGAACCAACTCGATCACGCCTTGCAACTGACCTTGGGCTTCGAGTTCGGCCAGGCGTTTTTTCAGCTCCCACGCCGTGCGCATGCCCGGCAGTTCGTCCGCGTGCAGGCTGGCCTGGATGTAGACCTTGCGCGAGCCCGTGCCGTAACGAAATACGCTGAGGGTGCGTTCGGAGCCCAGGTGGCTCCAGGGCAATGGGTGGTCGATGCGTTGCATAAAAACTCCTGTCGAAACCGACGCTCAGGATCACGAAACCTGTAGGAGCTGGCTTGCCGGCGAAGGCGATCCAACAGTCACATTGATGTTGAATGTGCGGCCGTCATCGCTGGCAAGCCAGCTCCTACAGGGAAATATGTTGGCAAAAAAAACACCGGCACATAAAAAAAGTGGCAACCGTCTTCACGGTTGCCACTTTCTTATACGGCTGGATTACTCGCCGTAAACATCAAAATTGAAGTACTTGTCCTGCACTTGCTTGTACTTGCCGTTGGCACGAATTTCAGTGATGGCGGTGTTGAATTTGTCCGCCAGCTCTTGATCACCCTTGCGCACAGCGATGCCGGCGCCGCCGCCGAAGTACTTGGCGTCTTCGTAGGTTGGACCCACAAAAGCGAAGCCTTTGCCTGCGTCGGTTTTCAGGAAACCGTCGTCGAGGTTGACCGAGTCGGCCAGCATCGCGTCGAGGCGACCGGAGACCATGTCCAGGTTGGCTTCCTGCTGCGAGCCGTAACGCACCAGGACAATACCGGCCGGTTGCAGCACTTCAGTGGCGAAGCGGTCGTGAGTACTTGCGCGCAGTACACCGACTTTCTTGCCCTTGAGCTCGGTCAGCGGGTCTTTGACGTCGGTGCCTTCCTTCATCACGAAGCGCGCCGGGGTGTGGTAGTACTTGATGGTGAAATCGACGTTTTTCTTGCGGTCGTCGGTGATGGTCATGGACGACAGGATCGCGTCGATTTTCTTGACCTTCAGGGCCGGGATCAGGCCGTCGAACTCTTGCTCGACCCAAGTACATTTCAGTTTCGCCTGCTCACACAGCGCGTCGCCGATATCGACGTCGAAACCGGTGAGTTTGCCGTCGGGGGTTTTCATCGAGAATGGCGGGTAACCGGCTTCGATACCGATGCGGATCGGCTTGGCGTCATCGGCCACAGCGGTCAGGGACAACATCGACAGTGCCAGGGCACCGAACATCACTAGCTTCTTCATTTATAACTCCTGTGGGCGGAGGCTTTTATTGGCAGCGTTCGATTGGTAGCGTTCGGTCAGCGCTTTTTTGTTGGAGAAAACCGAAGTGGCGGGCAGTCTAGAGCGGCTTCAGGCGCGTAAATTGTGCATATGCGACAAATACTTATAGAAAAGGCGAGCTGCATGAACGATGAGATTCGCACCTTGAACCTGATCCAGCACCACCCCGCCGAAGGACCGGGCGCAATTGCCGACTGGGCTGCCTCCCGGGGATTGTCGCTGAACGTCTACCGCGCCGACCTCGGTCAATTGCCGCCAGTCAGCGCGGAACCGGCGATTTTATTGGGCGGGCCCTATGAGTCCAACGCCGGCCCCGCATGGCTGGAGGCTGAACGTCAGTGGCTGGCGCGCAGCCTGGAACAGGGCGCGGCGGTGTTTGCGATTTGTCTGGGGGCGCAGTTGTTGGCGCTGAGTCTGGGCGGGAATGTGCGGCGAATGGATCGGACCGAAACCGGCTGGACGCCAGTGCGCTTTGCCGATGGCCGGGTATTGAAGGTGCTGGAATGGCACGAAGACGCCATCGACTTGCCGCCCGGCGCGCAGCTACTGGCCAGCAGCGATCAGTGCGAGCAGCAGATGTATCGCGCAGGGCCTGCGCGGGTGGGTTTGCAGTTTCATCCGGAGTGGAATGCCGAATCGGTGGCAACGCTCAATGCACACTTTGCCGAGGAATCACCGCTGCCTCGGGGAGCACCGGACAGCGCCGCCCATGCCGCCGTTTTTGACTGGTTGCAGGTGACGCTGGATGAGTGGTGGGCATTAGCCAAAGATCGCAAGAACACCCCAAATTTGTAGGAGCCAGCTTGCTGGCGATGGCGGTGGATCAGCCGACACGTCCATCGCCTGAACGGTCGCGATCGCCGGCAAGCCGGCTCCTACAGGGAAAGCTACATCAGCATTCGCAGCCGATGGCAGCTGGCCGTTGCACCTCAGTGCTCAACTCAAACCCTTCATCCAGCCACCCGGTCACTCCGCCGATCATTTCCTTGACCGGGTAACCCAGCGCCGCCAGTTTCACCGCGGCCTTGTTGGCACCATTGCAATGCGGCCCGGCGCAATACACCACGAACAGCGTGGATTTCGCCCAGGTTGCCAACCCTTCAGCAGTCAGCAGTCGTCCCGGAAAATTGATCGCGCCCGGCACATGACCACGCTCAAACGCCAGCGGACCGCGAACGTCCACCAACACAAAATCCACTTCACCTGCCTGCTGGCTGCCGTGGACGTCGGAACAATCGGTCTCAAAGGTCAGACGGTTGCTGAAATGCATCAGGGCAATGGCCGATGGGGCGGCGGGAATGTTGCGGACCAGGCTGGTCATGAGCGGTACTCCAACGTTTGGGTGGGTGTGAGAAGACTTTATCCGCCGTGCGCTTGCGGCTAAAGTGGCGCACAAGACACCTACCGGGAATTTTCCGCCAAATGCAACCCAACCCTGGATTAGTCGCGATTCTGGCCTACGACGGCCTCTGCACCTTCGAATTCGGCATCGCCGTGGAGATTTTCAGCCTGGCGCGCCCGGAGTTCGATTTCCCATGGTACGAACACCGGATCGTCGCCGTGGATCAAGGCCCGATGCGCGCCATGGGCGGCATTCAGGTGCTGGCCGATGGCGGCATGGAACTGCTCGGCGACGCCCGAACCATCATCATTCCCGGTTGGCGTGATCGCAACGCTGCGGTGCCTGAAGCGTTGATCACCGCCCTGCGCCAGGCCCATGCGCGGGGCGCACGGTTGCTGTCGATCTGCTCAGGCGTGTTCGTCCTGGCAGCGTCCGGTTTGCTCGACGGTCACGGTGCCACCACACACTGGCGCTACACCTCGGAACTGGCGGCGCGTTTCCCAAACATCCTGGTGGACCCTGACGTGCTCTACGTCGACTCGGGCCAACTGATCACTTCGGCGGGCAGTGCTGCTGGTATCGATGCGTGCCTGCATCTGGTGGCACGGGATTTCGGCACCCAGGTGGCCAACTCGGTGGCACGACGGCTGGTGATGTCGCCGCAACGCACCGGTGGCCAGGCGCAGTTCATTCCGACGCCGGTCAGTCCTACGCCGCGCAGCGATCTTTCCCGCGTGATGCAGTGGGTTCGGGAGCGTTTGCATGAACCGCTGGAGGTCCGCGACCTGGCCAGCGAGGCGGCCATGAGTGAGCGGACATTCCTGCGTCGGTTTACCGAAGCCACAGGCATGCCGCCCAAAGCGTGGTTGCAGCATGAACGCCTGGCGCGGGCCCGTGAATTGCTGGAGAGCACGAGCAGAAACACCGACCAGATCGCCGAGCAGTGTGGTTATCGCTCGGTGGAAAGTTTCCGGGTGGCGTTTCGCAACGTGGTCGGCGTGCCGCCGTCGGTGTATCGGGAGCGGTTTGGGCGGGGGATTGAAGCGAAGATTTGAGGTGTGTTTGAGGTCCCCTTCGCGGGCAAGCCTCGCTCCTACAAGGTATACGTGATCTTTGTAGGAGCGAGGCTTGCCCGCGAAGGTGGCTTCAAGGCTTGCGCAGCAGGTACGTATCCATAATCCACCCATTAGCCAGCCGCGCCGCCTTGCGCACTCGCTCGATCTCGTCCGCCACGTCCTTGAGCTTGCCGCTGATGAGGATTTCATCCGGTGTCCCCAGGTAAGCCCCCCAGTAAATCTCTGTCTCCTGATCCGCCACCTGATGGTAGGAATCTTCCGCGTCGAGCATCACCACCAGGCTGTCGGCATCGCTCACCTGCCCTGCCGCCAGCCGGCGGCCCGTCGTGATTTCGAATGAGCGCCCAATCCGGTTCAGCGGCACTTTATGCTGGGCTGCCAATGCCTGAACGCTGGTGATACCGGGGATCACGTCGAACTCGAAGACGCAGCGACCGGACGCCAGAATCGCCTGCAAGATCCGAATGGTGCTGTCGTACAACGCCGGGTCGCCCCACACCAGAAATCCGCCACACTGGCCGTCGGACATTTCCTCATTGATCAGCCGTTCGAAGGTCAGCTGCTTGGCAAGATTCAGGTCTTCCACACTGGCCTTGTAGTCCACCTCTCCGCGCTCGCGCTCCGGGCTGTGGGCTTCAACGAAACGGTAGGTGTGATCAGTGATGTAGCGCTGGCAAATCTCACGGCGCAGGTCGATCAGTTTGTCTTTGCTCTGGCCCTTGTCCATGAGGAAAAACACATCGACGAGGTTCAGAGCCTTCACGGCCTGCATCGTGATGTAGTCGGGGTTGCCGGCACCGATGCCGATGACCATCAGTTTTTTCATCAACAGGCTCCCTCAAGGTCTGTGCCCAACACACGTAAGCGCCAGCGACCATTGAAGCGCAATTCGATGGCTGACAGCGGTTCGACATCGATCAGATTGAACGCGGGACTTTGCAGCACATGGGTCAACGCCGCGCGAATGACAAAAGGGTGGGTGATGGCAACGCTGTGCCCCGGTGTTGCCTCCAGGGTTTTCAGCCAGGCGGCCACCCGCTCGCCGAGTTGCGCTACCGACTCGCCACCGTGAGGCGCCGAACGCGGCTCATCGAGCCAGGCCTGCAAGGTCTCGGGTTCGGAACGCTGCAGGTCGTCGATCCGCAAGCCATTCCAGCGCCCGAAATCACACTCCCTCAGCGCCTCGACAATTTCCACGTCATCGGCGAACAACCCGGCGGTTTGCCGGGTTCGCAATTCCGGACCGCAGAACAGGCGCGATGCCTTCTTGAGTCGGGAACCCAACGAACCTCTTGCCGATTGCCAATCCATCTCCACCGGCTCATCCGTAGGAAAACGCGCCAATTTCTGTGCGACGGTTCGAGCGTGGCACATCAGGGTCAAACGGGTCGCCTGCACGAAGGATCACTCGGTAAAAGGAAAGAAAAACAGCGTCACGCCGCCAACAATCACGCAATTGTGCCGTAAGAAACACGATTGGGGGCGTTTCGTTTTACCCCTTGCCAACGCTTGTCGCCCTTAAAAAACCGCTATCTCCGACACCCCTGTAAGCGAGGACCTACAAGGCTGAGCGACTTTGGTGTAGCCCCCGACATACGGGCATTTCGCCCCATTTTAGGGCCAGAAATGGCCGAGCAAAAATTCACTAGACATGGGGCGATCGTTCCATAAATACTGCCGTAACGGCTAATCTAAACAACACCCTCATCCAGCAGGAGCCCGGATGCCCGCTTCCAGCAACATGCACCACCGCCTCCGCACCCAGAACCCGACCGACAGTGTCAGCATGACGCTGCCTGCGGCAAGCAGCGACTGACTGGAAAAGAAAAAGAGTGGCGCCTGGCAAACAGCATCAAGCGACCGCCGATTCAATGCGTGGAAACCGACAGTGATAGTCAGGTTCGTGCCAACCGCCGAACCCTTTGATACAGGAGTGCATCCATGCTGGTCTTACGCCCAGTGGAGTTAACCGACCTGCCCCAGTTGCAGCGACTGGCGCAAGAAAGCCTGGTCGGCGTGACGTCCCTGCCGGACGACACCGAACGCTTGCGCGAGCGGATTCTCGACTCCTGCGCCTCGTTCGATAAAAACGTGCAACAGCATGGCCCGGAAAACTACTTCTTCGTGCTGGAGGACCTGACCACCCGGCGCCTCGCGGGCTGTTCGGAAATCCTCGCCACTGCCGGTTTCGGCGAACCCTTCTACAGCCTGCGCAACCGGCATTTCACCAGCGCCTCGCGGGAGTTGAACATCGAGCACGGCGTGCCGGCGCTTTCGTTGTGCCACGACCTCAGTGGCCACACCTTGCTGCGCGGGTTTCACATCGATGCGGCACTGGTGCGCACACCGTCCTCGGAATTGCTGTCACGGGCGCGCCTGATGTTCATCGCCGCGCACCTGCCGCGCTTTGCCGAAGCGGTCATCACCGAAATCGTCGGCTTCAGCGATGAAGAAGGACGGTCGCCGTTCTGGGATGCACTGGGCAAACACTTCTTCGACCTGCCCTACACCGAGGCCGAGCGGCTTTGCGGGCTGGAGAGCCGGACATTTCTTGCCGAACTGATGCCGCAATATCCGATCTACGTGCCGATGCTGCCCCAGGCCGCGCGGGACTGCATCGGCCGTATTCACCCCGACGGCCAGGAGGCCTTCGATATCCTTGAACGCGAGGGGTTCGAGACCAACAGCTACATCGACCTGTTCGACGGCGGCCCGACCCTGTATGCACGTCTGGCCAACATCCGCTCTATCGCGCAAAGCCAGAATGGCACCGCCACACCGGGCTCGACCATCGATGCCCGCGGACGCTACCTGGTGAGCAACGATTCACTGCGAAACTATCGCGCCATCGTCGCCGATCTGGACTATACCGCCGGGCAACCCGTGGTCCTCAGCGCCGAGATGTGCGAGGCACTGAATGTCACCGACGGCAGCCCGATCCGGGTGATCGCGCTGTGAGCATCCTCGCGTCCAGTGCCCAACGACAGCGCTCGAGCCTGCGCGTAGAAGGAGCTGCATCATGATTGTCCGTCCGGTCCAGATCACCGACCTGCCCGCCCTGTTGGCGCTGGTCCGGCAGGCCGGCCCCGGCTTTACCACCCTGCCCGCCAGCGAGGACCGCCTGGCGCACCGGGTGCGCTGGGCGCAACGGACTTTCGCGGAACAGGTTGAACGCGCCGATGCCGACTACCTGTTCGTGCTCGAAGACGACGATCAGCAAGTGGTGGGTGTCAGCGCCCTGACGGGGGCCGTTGGCCTGCGTGAGCCCTGGTACAACTATCGAGTGGGACTGACAGTCAGTGCGTCACCGGATCTGGGCATCCGGCGGCAAATCCCGACACTGTTCCTGAACAACGAAATGACCGGGCAATCGGAGATTTGCTCCCTGTTCCTGCGTCACGATCAACGCCACGGCAGTAACGGTCGATTGTTGTCGTTGGCGCGCTTGCTGTTTGCTGCCGAGTTTGCGCACCTGTTCGGCGAGAAGCTCATCGCCGAACTGCGTGGCAGCGCCGACGAGCAAGGCTGCTCGCCATTCTGGGACAGCCTGGGCCGGCACTTCTTCAAGATGGACTTCAACCATGCCGATCACTTGTCGGGGCTGGGCAGCAAATCGTTCATTGCCGAACTGATGCCACGCCAACCGCTGTATACCTGCCTGCTCACCGAACAGGCCCAGGCCGTGATCGGCAAGGCTCACCCGAATACCGAACCGGCATTGAAAATCCTTACCGCCGAAGGTTTCACGCACAAGGGTTACATCGACATCTTCGACGCCGGCCCGGTCATCGAAGCACCGCTGTCGAAAATCCGCACGGTGCGCGACAGCCAGGCGCTATCGCTGGTCATCGGCACGCCAGACGACCAGGCGCCGGTCTGGCTGATCCACAACCGCCGACTGGAAAACTGCCGCATCACCGCCGCCCCTGCCAGGCGGGTGGGCAACAGCCTGATCGTCGACCGGCTCACCGCCAAACGCTTGCAACTGCAACCCGGCAACTCGGTACGCGCGGTGCCGCTGCTCAATCAACAGCAGCAGGCTGCGGCGGCTTGAAGCAACCTCACGCCTCTCAATGGCGGTTTCGATCAGGCCCGCTCTGCAAATTCGTCATCATTCTTCCCCCCTTAGCGTGATAGCCTTTTGTTTTTTCGGCGTTGACACTTTTGCTCAAGCCCTTCCATTCCATTGGTGGAACTCATATGTCCAGGCTTTCACATCAAGATTTGCGCCGTAACTTCCGTGAACTGTTCGCTTCCAAAACCTGCTATCACACCGCATCGGTTTTCGACCCGATGTCGGCACGCATTGCCGCAGACCTGGGTTTTGAAGTGGGGATCCTGGGTGGTTCCGTCGCGTCGCTACAGGTGCTGGGTGCACCCGACTTCGCCCTGATCACCCTCAGTGAATTCGCCGAGCAGGCCACTCGCATCGGCCGTGTCGCCCAATTGCCGGTGATCGCCGACGCCGACCATGGCTACGGCAACGCCCTTAACGTGATGCGCACCATCGTCGAGCTCGAACGTGCCGGCATCGCCGCCCTGACCATCGAAGACACCCTGCTGCCGGCGCAGTTCGGCCGCAAGTCCACCGACCTGATCGGTGTCGCCGAAGGTGTCGGCAAGATCCGCGCAGCGCTGGAAGCCCGGGTCGACTCGGAAATGGCCATCATCGCCCGCACCCACGCGGGCATCCTGCCGGTGCAGGAAATCATCAGCCGCACCCAGCAGTACCAGAAGGCCGGTGCGGACGGGATTTGCATGGTGGGCGTGCGCGACTTCGACCACCTCGAACAGATCGCCGAACACCTGAGCGTGCCACTGATGCTGGTCACCTACGGCAACCCGCTGCTGCGCGACGACAAACGTCTGGCGGAGCTGGGCGTGCGGGTCACCATCGACGGTCATGGCGCTTACTTTGCGGCGATCAAGGCGACTTACGACAGCCTGCGCGAGCAGCGGCAGATCCTCACTCAGACCTCGGACTTGAGCGCTACGGAACTGACGCATACCTATACGCAGCCTGAGGAATACATCCGTTGGGCAGAAGAGTTTATGAGTGTTAAAGAGTGACATTCAGTCGAGTCTGGCGTCGTCATCAAGGTGACGCCAGGCATCAACTTATTATAAATCCCCCTCACTACACCCAACTATAAAACCCTCTTAAGTCAGTTCCATCACAACACTTACACACAACCACTCACATTCATTTACAGCTACAGCCTTGCCCTGCATCACCAGCAGTGCAACTATCTTTACGTCACTACGACAACAAAACCAACCCATTATTATTTTGCGAGAGCACCATGAAAACAACAACCAACAACTGGTGTAGCACACCGCTATTTCACGCTCAAACCAACATCATCAACACATCGACACATAAACTTACTGCACTGTCTTGCATGTCCGGATATACACCTCGCCTCAACGTGGGCAATATCCACGAAATCAAACGTTACTGGCAATTGACTGAAGCACCGCAATTTATTAAGTAACACTACCGACACATCCGACCAAGTGCTTGGCTTTCGTAGTTTGCAACGCCAGGCACCCCTACTAAATCAAGTTTCAACGTCTAACCACCAAAGTCTCAATACACACATTTTTTTCCAGCAAAAACCTGTACTGCACGCCCGATCGCTGATGGCGGCTATACGCCCACATTCACTCACACACTTTGAGTCAATGGATACGCCTATGATCAAGACCCTTATCAGATCAGACCTTCATCCAGAACTAATTATTAACACTCTCAAGACACTGGATCTGACCACCGAAGTAAAACACTTAGCCGCTTTATTGCATCAGAAAACTGCTGACGACCCCGAGCTGTCCAGGGGAGCAGCAATCTTGAGCTCAACCAACATCCATACCGGAACGTTGACTTTGTACTATAACGCAAGTGGCAATATCAGCTTGAAGGCACCTGACAATGCCCCTGTTTCACCGCAACTCTATACGGTGCCGGGTAACAGCATTCTGTTCGCAATCAATGCGCAGTCGTATCGCGTTCAACTTTACGAAGTGGCGGATGACTACCTGATACTCGGACCACAAGTCACGGTCGACGCGGATAACCCCCTGCTCATCGACGGCACAAAAGTTCTGTTTGACAGCAATCCAACAGGGAACGGGCACCCAGCGTTTATCGGCAGCCTTAACTTTCCGGATAAGAGTGCCGATATCCGTGTTTTCGAACGCAGGTCATTACGCAAATGTGCCTGGTTCCCCCACGACAAAAGCGCCGCACATTATCTGGTCAGTCTGGAACTGCTTGAGGCCGTACAAGACCCAGATTCTAGCAAAGTGGCTGAAGAGTTGATTTATCACTATCACCCCGCAGTTGCGTGGAAGGCGTTCCAGCTCATATATGGCGCTGATCCCTGTAACGCTCGGAGATACGTGCCGCAATTGCGGAAGCTGCAAAATACTCATCTGAACCGTTTGCTTGACCAGCACCTGGATGAAGTCGCATGAACCTGAAGACTTTTATCGAGCGCATAGAAGGGTACGATCCGGATCGTGACAAACCACAAATCATTGCCGACCTGCGCGAACTCGCTACCCACAAAACATTACTGAGCGAGCATCTCTACAACACCCTCCAACGCGACGGTTACAACACCAAAAACAGTTTGTATAACGCCTACGCCTTCGTGCTGCACTATTCGGATGCCTACACCGTCCGCTTGGGTTTCTGGGCTCCAGTGACGAGCAAGGATGAGAGCGAAACGTTCATCTACAACTTGAACCACACCCACGATTTTGAGATTTATGCGGTGGGTTACAGCGGCGACGGCTACACCACCGTTATACGCAAAATACTTGATCCGGCGCCATTGCGTGTGGGTACCCGACCTCCCTTAGGCGACGAAACAACACTTAAACTTGCCCAGGACGAAGTACTGCACATGCAACCTTATTACGAAGTACATCGACAACTGCCGCCCCAGTGCATGTCTTCCTCACTAAGCCTGATCATTCATGCTCAGCCGTCAACAACCTCCGCCCAGGCCTGGTGTTTCGACGAGGACTACCTGCCGACCTATCCCGGCATTGCAACGCAGGAAACAGCGTTCTACGAACAGACGTTGTCGCTGCTGGGTCTGGAATAGTCAGATTGAGAATCGGCGAGAACTCGTTTGTGCGGTTCGGCGAAGGCAGCGGTTTAAAACGTAAAGGATGTCCCCGGTTTCTACCGACCGAAGCCCGCTCCCACATGGGGATTTGTGCAGGCTTTCAAACCGGGTCGAACAGTTCGCGACGAGGCTCGCCCTCGCCGCTACAGATGACGCGATTACGACCGGTAGTCTTGGCCTGGTAAAGCGCCTGATCGGCGTCGTTGAGCCAGAGCGTCGCGTCTGTGTGCGCCTGGGTGAAAGCGGCCAGGCCGATGCTCAGGCTGACTTTCAGCGCCGGGCTCTGTTCGTAACTGAGGGTCGCGAAACGATCCCGCAGGGCATCCATGGCCGCCGCGGCGCTGCCGAGCGCAAGGTCCGGGAGAATCACACAGAACTCGTCACCGCCGTAGCGGCCGGCCACGTCAGTCGCCCGAAGGTTCTGTTTGAGCACCTTGCTCAACTGCCGCAAGACGATATCGCCGGCGACATGCCCGTAGGTGTCGTTGATGGCTTTGAAGTGATCGACGTCGATCAACGCAATAGCCCCACCCCGATTCTGGCGTTTACAGCGCTGGAATTCGACTTCCAACTGGTCCTTCCAGGCACCATGGTTGAGCAGGCCGGTGAGGCTATCGGTGCGACTCAGGGCGAGCAATTCGCGCTTTTGCCGGCCAAGCGTGGTGGCCTGGCGAAAGCAGATCCAGCCCAGCGCTAACGGATACAGACACAGCAAGGGTAAACAGGCGTACAGCTGCAGCTGACTGGTTTCAGGAATGAAGGCCGGCGCAAACAGAAAGTATCCGACGCAAACGCCCAGAAGTTGCGCAACCGTGCCCACCAGCAGGAATCGCAAACCGCCAATGGCCACATTGTTCATCGCCATCATGGCAATGGTGGTTGCGCTGGGCAGCGGATTGAATTGCATGGCGGCGACCCAGAAGCCGCCGAGAAAGGCATCGACCAGCAGGTTACGGTGTTCGGCGTGGTAGGGAACCTTCGCCCGACGCGCCCATTGGTAGGCCACGTGTGGCCAGAAGATTCCGTTGAAGAGCATCATCGCCCAGACCCACAATGGCGGATCAAGCGGGTACGTCGCGGCGACCACACACACCAGTCCCGCGGCTAGCCCCAGGCTTCGCGATGCATAGAGCCTCCTGGCCAGTGAAAGTCCTTTTCCTCCCGTTTTTCCCATAAGGCCTCTGTACCGCTGAACGGAACCTGATCACACCTGGGGTAGCGGGTGTGCTCGAAGTCTAACAGGGCAACGTCAAATAGCCATCACCGGCCAGCAGTCTGAATACCGCGGTATAGACAGGAGGCGAGCCCCGAATGTTTGGCTATACCTGAAGAGACAAATAACGAGAAAAAAGGAGGCCCATGCAGACTTTCCAAGTGTTGATCATCGGCAGCGGTTTCGGCGGCCAGTGTGCGGCGATCAATTTGCTCAAGGCCGGCATCGATGATTTTCGTCTGTTGGAACGTCGGGACTTCTTCGGCGGCACCTGGTGCCAGAACACTTACCCCGGCGCCGCCGTCGATGTGCCCTCGCCGCTGTATTCGCTGTCCTTTGCGCCCTATCGCTGGACGCAAATGTTCGCCGAACAAGCCGAATTGCACCGCTACACGCAGCACGTGGTGGAGCAATTCGGCCTGCGCGACAGGGTGGAACTGGAGGCGAACGTCGAACGCATCGAATGGGACGACGACGCCAAACGCTGGGCAGTGCACACCGCCAGCAAAGGCACGTTCTACGCGCAGTTCCTGATCAACGCCACAGGGCCGCTGAGCCAGCCCGTCGTCCCACGCTTCGAGGGCCAGGAGCGCTTTCAGGGCAAGACTTTTCATACCAACCATTGGGATCACGCCTACGACTATCGGCATAAACGCGTCGCCATCGTTGGCAGTGGCGCCAGCGCGGCCCAGGTGATCCCGGCGATTGCTTCGGACGTCGCGCATTTGCATGTATTCCAGCGCACACCGCACTGGGTGCTGCCACGGGGCGACCGCACTTTTGGGCCTTTCCAGCGCTGGCTGCTCGGCCTCAAACCCGCCTACAAGCTGCTGCGCTGGATGATCTACTGGCAATTCGAAACCCGGGTGATTGCCTTCAAGTATTCGAAACCGGCCATCCGTATGGTCCAGCAACACGCCCTGCGCTTCCTCAAGCGACAAGTGCCCGACCCTGAACTCAGACGAAAACTGACACCGGACTACGCCATCGGCTGCAAGCGGGTCATTGTTTCAAGCACCCTGTACCCGGCACTCGGCCGCGACAACGTGACCTTGCACAGCCGCGAGCAAGGCATTGCCGCCATCGACGAAACCGGCATTGTCATGCAGGACGGGCAGCACATCGACGTGGACCTGATCGTCTGGTCCACCGGTTACGACGCCACTGACGGGGTCATTTCCTACCCGGTCAGCGGAAAAAACGGCAAGCAACTCAGGGATTTCTGGGCGACCTACCCTCGTGCCTACCTCGGCACCAGCCTGCCGGACTTCCCCAACCTGTTTATCGTCACCGGTCCCAACACCGGCATCGGCCATACATCGGCGCTGTTCATCATCGAATCGCAGATGAATTACATCCTCGACTGCATTCGCACGTTAAAAGAACAGGGTTTGCGCAGCATCGAAGTACGCCCCGAGGCAGAACGTACCTACACTGAAATGATCCACCGGGAGATGGAACGCACTGTATGGAAGTCAGGAGGCTGCCACAGTTGGTATCAAAGCAAGAGCGGTCATGTAATCGCCATGTTTCCGGGGTTCAGTTTCAGCTACCACCGATTGACCCGGGCACTGAAACCCGCCGATCACATGCTGTCCTGATCAGAGAGAAGGGAGACGCCTGATGCTTTTGTTGGTTGTCGCTATCGCAGTTTTCGCGGCCTGGAGCTGGTTGAGCTACCCGGCCATCGGTTATTGGCTCTATGACTTGAACATGGCGGCCGAAGCCAAGCTGTATCGGCTGCACAAAATCGTCGTGCCCATCGCCGAAATGACCGTCTCGACCTGGCAAGGCGGGCCTTATGAAGCGTCAAGCAGTGTGCTGATGCTCCACGGCTACAGCGCCGACAAGAATACCTGGCTGCGTTTTGCCCGGCACTTTGTCGGCACCTACCGGGTGATCATCCCCGACATCGCGGGGCATGGCGAAACCGGCTTCAAGGCCGGCGGCGGTTATGACATTCCCTTGCAGGCCAAACGAATGATCCAGTTGCTCGACGTCTGCGGCGTCGAGAAGGTCCACGTGATCGGCAACTCGATGGGTGGCTACATGGCGGCCTGGCTCGCGGCCACCTACCCGGAGCGCATCGCGTCGGTCGCGCTGATCGACCCGGCCGGTGTCACCGCACCCGAAATCAGTGACCTGGAACGCCACCTGGCCCAGGGGCACAACCCGTTCCTGGTTCACTCCCGAGAAGAATTTCGGCGCTTCTACGCCATGACCATGGCCGAACCACCGTGGGTGCCCGGCGTGGTGCTGGACGCCATCGCCCAGCGTTATGAACAGTCCCGGGATGAGTTGGCAGAAATCTTCAGCGACTTTCGCGCCAGCCCGCCGATGGAGCCAAAACTGCCCGACATCAAGTGCCCGGCGCTGCTGCTGTGGGGGCGCAAGGACCGCTTGATCGATGTCAGTAGCGTGGCGATCTGGAGCAAAGGCATCGAGGATCTGCGTGTAGAAATCTGGGACGGAATCGGCCATATGCCGATGGTCGAAGAGCCAGGGAGCACGGCGCGGTTATATCGGGAGTTTTTGGCATCCCAACGCTCGGAAAGCCCTCAGGACCAGAGGATGCATTGAGCAAGCAGTCCTTGAAAGAATGAAGTCCGTAAGATTCTTCGTTTGTCGGCGACGCTGAAGGCTGCGATCTTTTCCGCATCCTTTACGTCACCGCGCCAGGAATTTTTTCATGAGCCACCCGAGCTTTGTCAGCCCTGACCTGATCCGCCAACGCTTTTCCAAAGCGATGTCCGACATGTACCGCGAAGAAGTGCCGCTGTACGGCGCGCTGATGGAACTGGTGGAACAGACCAACCGCCATGTACTGGAGAGCGACCCGCAGATCGCCCGACAGTTGAACAGCACCGGCGAAATCCAGCGCCTGGACCTGGAGCGTCATGGCGCCATCCGCGTCGGCACCGCCGCTGAACTGGCCACCCTCGCCCGGCTGTTTGCGGTGATGGGCATGCAACCGGTCGGCTATTACGACCTGACCCCGGCCGGCGTGCCGGTGCATTCCACGGCGTTCCGCGCGGTGCATGAAGCCGCACTGCAGGTCAGCCCGTTTCGAGTGTTCACCTCGTTGCTGCGTCTGGAATTGATCGAAGACCTTGAGCTGCGCGCCTTTGCGCAATCGGTGCTGAATAAGCGCTCGATCTTCACGCCAAAAGCATTGAACCTCATTGATCGTGCCGAAACCGAAGGTGGCCTCACCGAGCCCGAGGCCCAGGACTTCGTCGAGCAAGCGCTGGAAACCTTCCGCTGGCACCACAGCGCGACGGTCACCGCCGAGCAGTACCAGAAACTCAGCGCCCAGCATCGCCTGATCGCCGACGTGGTGGCGTTCAAGGGGCCGCACATCAACCACCTGACGCCGCGCACGCTGGACATCGACATCGTGCAGGCGCAAATGCCGGCCCACGGCATTACCCCTAAAGCGGTGATCGAAGGCCCGCCCCGCCGGCAGTGCCCGATCCTGTTGCGTCAGACCAGTTTCAAGGCGCTGGACGAGCCTGTTGCCTTTACCGATCAGGCCGAAAGTCGCGGCAGCCACAGCGCTCGTTTCGGTGAAATCGAGCAGCGCGGCGCGGCGCTCACGCCTAAAGGACGAGCGCTGTATGACCGTTTGCTCAATGCTGCTCGCGACGAACTCGGGGACTTCCCCAACGAAGGCAACGCCGCACGCTATAACGCGCTGATGACGCAGCATTTCAGCGAATTCCCTGACACCGTCGAGGGCATGCGCCTACAGGAACTGGCGTACTTTCGCTATTTCGTGACGGAGAAAGGCGTCGGAGCGCCGGCGCTTAAATCCTCGTCTCTGGAAGATCTGCTCAGCGGAGGCTATTTGCGGGTTGAACCGCTGGTTTACGAAGATTTCCTGCCGGTCAGCGCGGCGGGGATTTTTCAGTCAAACCTGGGGGATGCCGCGCAAACCCACTACGGCGAGCATTCGAATCGGCAAGCATTCGAGCAAGCCCTGGGACGATCGACCATCGATGAGTTGGGGTTGTATGCCGAGACGCAACGGCGTTCGATCGAGGAATGCTTCGCAACGCTCCGTTAATCCCCCCTTGTAGGAGCCGGCTTGCCGGCGATGGGGCCCTTGGACTTGTATTGCTCTTCAGGGCCTTATCGCCGGCAAGCCGGCTCCTACAAGGTTCGTGGTTATTTCAGCTTCGCCAGCAGCGCTTCAGCCGCCGCCTCGGACGACGCCGGATTCTGCCCGGTCAGCAGCAGACCATCGGTCACCACATAACTCGCCCAGTCATCTCCCTTGGAATAAATCCCGCCCTTCTCCTGGAGCATGTCCTCCACCAGAAACGGCACCACATTAGTCAGTTGCACCGCCTCCTCCTCGGAGTTGGTGAAACCGGTCACACGCTTGCCTTTGACCTGCGGTTGACCATCCGCGCCCTTGACGTGACGCAACACGCCCGGCGCATGGCAGACCAAAGCAACCGGCTTGCCCGCCTTGTAAAACGCCTCGATCAATGCGATCGAAACCTTGTCTTCAGTCAGATCCCACAACGGGCCATGCCCGCCCGGATAGAAAACCGCATCGTAATCTTCGGCTCGCACGCTGCCGAGCAACGCGGTGGACGCCAATGCGGACTGGGCTGCAGAATCCTTGCGAAAACGCTCCGTCGCAGCGGTCTGCGCATCGGGCTCATCGCTTTTGGGGTCCAGTGGCGGCTGGCCTCCCTTGGGCGACGCCAGCGTCAGCTGAGCGCCGGCGTCTTTGAAAGCGAAATACGGTGCCGCGAATTCCTCCAGCCAGAAGCCGGTTTTCTTACCGGTATTGCCCAATTGATCGTGGGACGTCAAAACCATCAGGATTTTCATGTCGCGCTCCTTGAATGTGGGAAATGTACGGTTATCTCAGCGCAGTTTTTGACCACCCGGCTGCGCAGTTCGTTGCACTTGTTACACGGGTTCTCTCAGTGATGGCCAACCGCCTTGATGCGCAAGAAGTTGCGCAATCGACCGAGCAAATCGTCCGGTTTCACTGCACAACATCCGGCTAATCAGGGCCTCCAGCCGAGTGCGCAAGAAGTTGCGCAGTGCTGCGCAACTTCTTGCGCACATTACGCGTAGAGCCTTGCGCGGCGTTTCAAAAACAGTCGCGAAACCATCTCAACACCTTGTTTTATATGGCTTTTATCGTTTGTGGCACGGACCTTGATAACAGTCATGCACCCACCGGGCGATACCGCCTCCCGGGCACCTTTATTTATTCAGCAAGGAGAGCATCCATGGCAACACCAGCGTACATGTCCGTCACTGGCGAAAAACAAGGCCTGATCACTGCCGGCGCCTTCACTGCCGACTCCGTTGGCAACACCTACCAGGAAGGTCACGAAGACCAGGTCATGGTTCAGGCTTTCAGCCACGACGTGATCATCCCGCGTGACCCGCAATCCGGCCAACCGACCGGTCAGCGCGTACACAAGCCAGTCGTGATCACCAAGGTCTACGACAAGGCTTCGCCTCTGCTGCAAGCGGCTCTGACCTCCGGCGAGCGCATGAGCGAAATCGTTATCCAGTGGTACCGTACTTCGGCTCAAGGTACTCAAGAGCACTACTACACCACCAAACTGGAAGACGCGATCATCGTCGCCATCAACAACAAAATGCACAACTGCCAGGATCCAGGCAACTCGCACTTCACCCACCTGGAAGAAGTGCAGTTCACCTACCGCAAAATCACCTGGACCCACGAAGTATCCGGTACTTCGGGTTCCGATGACTGGCGTGCTCCAGTCGTTTAATTACGGCTGATCGTTACAAGCATCGGCCAGCTCTGCTGGTCGATGTTGTTTACGCCCCTCCAGAATTTCGCGTGCGTTGATCCGCTTTGCGGTTGTCGACGAACGCCGCTCCACTGCACGAGGAACAAGGGATGTTCGCGCCGGCCAATCAGACTCACTTTGCCCTGACCATCGAAGGTCTTTCCAGCGACTTCCAGGTTTTATCCCTGCAAGGTCGGGAAGCCATCAGCCAGCCGTTTGTGTTTGAGGTGGAACTGGTCAGTGAAAAGCCGTCCCTGGACCTCGAAAGCCTGCTGCACAAACCGGCCTTTTTGCAGCTCTCGCCCGACGGCAGCGGCATTCATGGCCAGATTTATCGCGCCGCCCAGGGTGATTCCGGCAAACGCCTGACCCGCTACGCGGTGACCCTGCGCCCGCAACTGTCCTACCTCGCGCACCGCATCAACCAGCGCATCTTCCAGAACCTCACCGTGCCGAAAATCATCGGCCTGGTCCTCGAAGAGCACGGCATTCAGAGCAATGCCTACCAATTCAAAGTCGGGGCGATTTATCCCGAGCGCATCTACTGCGTTCAGTACGATGAATCGGACCTGCAATTCGTCCAGCGCCTGTGCGAGGAAGAAGGTATCCACTACCACTTCGAGCACAGCCCCACGGCCCACAAACTGGTGTTCGGCGATGACCAGACGGTGTTCCCGAAACTCGCGCCCGTGGCCTATCAGCAAGACTCCGGCATGGTCGCCAGCGACCCGGTGATCAAGCGCTTCGACCTGCGCCTGGAAACCCGCACCAGCCGCATCACCCGCCGTGACTACGACTTCGAAAAACCGCGCATCAACCTCGAAAGCGAACACCGTGGCGACGCCCTGCCCGACCTCGAAGACTACGACTACCCTGGTCGCTTCATCGACCGCGAACGCGGCAAGCACCTGGCCAAACGTGCCCTCGAACGTCACCGCAGCGACTTCCAGCTGGCCGAAGGCAAAAGCGATCAGCCGTTGCTGGTCAGTGGCCATTTCCTGGCCCTGACCCAACACCCGAAAGCTAAATGGAACGACCTGTGGCTGCTCACCGAAGTCCTGCACGAAGGCAAACAGCCGCAAGTGCTGGAAGAGTCGGTCACCAGCAGCACGACCAACCTGAAAGACGACTTCCATCAGGGTTATCGCAACCGCTTCCAGACCACCCCGTGGGACGTGCCGAACCGCCCGCCGCTGACGCAGAAGAAACCGCGCATTCTCGGCAGCCAGAGCGCTGTGGTCACCGGGCCCAAAGGTGAAGAAATCCACTGCGATCAGTACGGCCGCGTCAAAGTGCAATTCCACTGGGACCGCGAAGGTCAGGCCGACGACAAGACCAGCTGCTGGCTGCGCGTCTCCTCCGCCTGGGCCGGTGCTCACTACGGCGGCATCGCCATCCCGCGAATCGGCATGGAAGTGCTCGTCACGTTCCTCGAAGGCGACCCCGACCAGCCGCTGATCAGCGGCTGCCTGTACCACAAGGAAAACGTCGTCCCGTACGCCCTGCCGGCGAACAAGACCCGCACCACCTTCAAAACCCTGAGCTCGCCCGGTGGCGCAGGCTTCAACGAACTGCGCATCGAAGACAAAAAAGGCCAGGAACAGATCTTCCTCCATGCCCAGCGCGACTGGGATGAAAACGTCGAACACGACCAGAAGATCCGCGTCGGCAACGAACGCCACGACACCGTGGAGAAGAACAGCTACAGCGAATTCAAGGCCGAAGAACACCACACCGTTTATGAAGACCGCAAAGTCGAAACCCGCGCCAACGACCACCTGACCGTGGGCGTGAACCAGCACATCAAGATCGGCACCGGGCAATTCATCGACGCGGGCCAGGAAATCCACCTGAGCAGCGGCATCAAAGTCGTACTCGAAGCCGGCAGCGAACTGACCCTGATCGGCGGCGGCAGCTTCATCAAGATCGATGCCGGCGGCGTCACCATGAGCGGGCCGGCGATCAACATGAACTCCGGTGGCGGACCGGGCAGCGGGACGGGGGCGGCGCCGATATTGCCGGGGCCGTTGAAGCAGGCGGATGCGGATAAGGCCGGGCAATTGCTGGTGCCCGCGCAGCGCCAAGCGTTGATGCAGAAGAAGCCGATCTGCGCGATTTGCGAGAAGGCCAAACTGGAGGCGCAAAATGCTTAAGTCCGACTGGACGCTGGAAAACGGATTGCCCCAAGGCCTGCCGTGGAATGGCACCGTCGGATTGTTGCTGGATGGCGTCAGCGTCGAGAAACTGCCCCAGCACCTTTATCAATGGTCGGATGACCCGGTGTTCGAGCCGCTCTACCTCGGCACACAGTGGGCGGAATTGGGCGACGTCTCGCCGTGCCTGGTTCAGATAAATGCACAGAACAACCCCATCCTCGCGAAGTTTCTCGCCGAGCCCCGCCAAGAGTGGGGCTACCTGGTGTTCAGCGATCAACCCTGGACACAAATGGTCGAGCACTTCCGCTGGCTGACCAGCGTCATGCACCCTCAGGGTGAAGAAGTCCTGCTGCGCATCGCCGACCCTGCCGTGGCCCACGCATTGCTCGGTCACGCCGAGAGCATCGAGGACCCTACCCTGTTCGGCCCCTGCTCGCAGATCGTCGCCGCCGACGCGGCATTGGGTTGCTGGCACATCAACCAGCGACCGGGCAAAGCCCCCGAGCCGAACCACAGCAAACGCTATCGCTTGAGCGACGAGCAACTCAGCCAACTGGATGAAGTGAATTTCCGCAGCATCGTCCTGCGTCTCGACCAGCACATGCACGAATACTTCCCGTCCTATCAGGCACAATCGATGCCGCTGCACCGCTGGGAACACCTGCACGCACTGGCCTCGACCTCCTACGATCGCGGCTTCAACACCGAACTCGACATCACCCTCTACGCCAACATTCACGGGTTCCTCGGCGAGCGAGCGCTGGAGGAGCATCCGGACCTGGATGCGATACTCAAGACCCCGTCGGAACAAACGCCCGCTCAGAGACTCGAACGGGTCGCTGATATTGCCCAGGAACGGGCGGCAAAACCGAATTGAAAGAGAACGCTCAAGAGAGCTTCACTCTTTGCCTAAAAGGCAGCTTTTTGTGAGACTGCGCCGCGCGTTAGTAAAACCCGCCGGTAGCGACACTCACGTCATCACCAAGAACTGAGCAAACGGGCGAATCGATCCGCCCTTGCTACCCGATGCTGGAAAGGAATTCCGTATGAGCCAGACAGGAAAAAACCCCAACGCAGTCGACCTGCCCCGCAGCGATGCCAAGTGCTCCACTGGTGGCTGTTCGCAGATGAAGCAAAAGCTTCAGCTGATTCCCCTGCGCTATGGTCTTGTCGAACGGCTCGACCCTTCTTCTGAATTGTCGCTTCCTTACAAAACCGCCTCGCGCCCAATGGGGATTCGCCTGCTGCGCGATGGCTGGCTTTACGTAATCGACAACACGACGGGTTACTTGCACGAGTACGAAGTGAAAAACGGCGTGGTCACCAAGTGCATTTGGAAAGGCAAAGAAGCTACCCAGGACAAGCGCACCGGTTCTGCAGGCGAAAACGCTTTGATATTCACCCGTGGCAGCTCTCTGCACATAGCCTATGCCGAAGTGCAATGGACGGCTGCCAAGTGCTCGCAAATGCTTAAGTCGAGTAAAGAGCGCGATCTGTTCATGCAGAAAGTAAACCTCGCCAAAGGCGACGTTGAAAAAGGTGGCCCAAACCTGCTGACCGACAAACAGGCTGAAAAATGGATCACAGAGGTTGCGGAGAAACCCGCCACACAAGCACCGCCTACGGGTGCCCACCCCGAGGAAAGTAAGGACTACATCTGGGAAGACCAGAAGAATCTGTTCAAGGCGACTCAACTCGGCACGATTAAAAAGTCGTTATTGCCAGCCTATGAAAAAGACCATTTCTTTTTGGTTTTCAAAGACAGCATTGGGGTAATGCGTGATCTTGCCGAACAGCAGGACAAAGTGGTTGGCTGGATCGATGAATGGGTGCTCAAGGAGAAGAACGACCTCAAGTATTCCATCGGTAACTACATCGAAACGCTCATGGTAGTCAGCGAAAAGTCTGCCCGCCAGGCAGGTACCAGCGATGCATTGTTCGAAAAAACCACGCCTGAGCAACGTCAAAAAATCTATGACTACGTTAATTCGCGAAATGAATACGACGGCGCCAGAACCAGCACCACTGATCTGCCACAGAGAGTAAGCCGGGTTCGCGTCCCCAACCCCAAGGTCGGCGCTGCTTACAAGGTCATGAACACCAAAAAGCAGGAGATGATCGACTCCCTTGGCAAAAGTCTTTACAGCGATCTGGAAGATGACATCGAGGTGCTGGAAGACAAAAGCCACGCCGCTGTACAAGGTAAAGGCCTGGGCGCTCGTGGCATCCACGACCTCGTCCGCTATGAGGAAATGAACAAATACCTGGAAACCGAGCGCTCGCACATGAAGCGCTGGACCTCTCGTTTGAACCGCATTACTGATGACCGGGTAGGGTTGTTTACCAAAAGCGAATACCACATGAGTGCGTGGTATTTCGATGCGGATGTTCCTGATCAGTTGATGTCGGCTTTGGTAACAGAGCAGAATTGTGTTCGAGATTTGTGTCGTACAGAGGAAAGTTTAAAGACAGTAGGCGAATACTTCCACGGCGCGCCTTATTACATTATGCCGGCATTTTCTAGTCGTCTCGACGAAGCCTTCCTGCTTAAAAAAGCAGGGGATGTCCGTAAATGGTTAGACGACGCGAAGAATCTACAATCCGGACTTGATGACGCAAAAGCACGACTCAACGAAATTGGCACCCTACTAGGCCGCCATTGGACTGCAAACTTAAATTCTAACGCTCTGAGCACAAGCCATGCGATCAATGCAGCTTACTCTCCAGCGATTGCCCTACGCTTACAAAACTGGCTTTCAGAAATCCAGGAAAAACTTAATGGCCCAGAACTAAAAACCCATCTCGATAAAATTTCAACGCATAGCAATCGAGCTCATCGACTTGGAACACTATATGCATTGAAACATGGAGGTGCGACACTAAAAGTATCCAGCACTCAAGATAAACAAATTTTCCTTGGACGACTTGGAAGTCTAGGAACGATGCTAGATACGGAGCAGCAGTTAGTCCGAGAACGAAATCGAGCACAAAAAGAAAGCAAGCGCCGTGTAGCGAGCAGCGACCATCAGGGTAAAGCAAGGCAAGCCAATGCTAAAGCAGAAAAAAACGAGCTAAATCGCCAGCTTTTATTATTGAGAAAGGAGCGCCTTGCTCTCACAGCCAAGATCCAAGACAGCCTAATTACAACCAACACACTTGCATCCGGCTATATTGGCGTACAGCTAAACATTGATACAGCCCAACAAGCGCTGCTAAACAATGAAATACAACGATTAAAAATCGGGGCACTCCGTAGTTATGGGGAACCTGGCAGTTCCGCCGTACTAAAGAGCAGCTTTGTTCCAATGGCTGCATTATTATTTCAAGCTTGGAATTTCAGAGAAGCGTTGGACGCTTGGAGCAAGGTCTCGGGCAATGCAACGACAAAAGACAGCATTGTATTTTTCGGAGCATTTACGGGTGTTGTTTCCGCTGCGTTATCGGTATACCAAAACGCATATATTGCATTAGTAGATATAGGGTTCAAAGCAACTGTCGCCAGCACCGGAGGTAAAGGCGGCGCCCTATTCATGGTAAAACTTGGCAAGCTGGGACTAGGTCTGGGAGCAGTGATAGCGCCATTGGGCCTCCTCAGCTCCATTGGCACTACTTTAGATAACTGGAACAAGTGGACAGACGCATTGCTTACCGGTACAGCAGGTGAAAAAGCGGGAGCATTGCTAGCCCTTACGGGAGACATAGGTAACACTGGTGTGGCCGGTATCACTACGGCTAAGTCGTTCAAGGAGATTGGTACCGTAGGTCGCATTTACGTTACCACGCCAAGAGCTGATCGAGTTGTCGCAGTGGGACGAGCTTGGGGTACCCGCGGAGTACGATTCTTAAGTTTCTCATCTCGACTAACGCCATGGTCTTTAGGTTTCACCGCACTTCAATTGGGCGGCGAAGCCCTTTACAACTATTTCAACCTTGATGATCAACAACGCTGGATGCAAAGTTGTTGCTGGGGTATTGAGAATAAGCAATGGGATATGAAAACGCACGCTCAAGGATTAGCCGAGGCCAATTTACGCCCTGTTGTTACTGACACAGGTATCGCAAAGCGCCAACTAGATGGGGAAGGCATTCGAACAATTGGAATCACATTTCCAGGTTTATCTCTGGAGAAGTGGAATGAAAATCCAATTCGGATGCAGGCAGAACTATCGGCTCAGCTTACCCATCCAGCGAAAGATGTCAGCGAATCCGTACGAGATATACTGCAACTGGCGAGTAGCGACCCGCTACTCCTAAAATTAGAAATACCTGAAGAGTGGTGTGGAGAGCAATCCGAATTGAGATTACGCCTGAGTGTACAGCCAGATATAGCGAGTGCGCCGCTCAAAGCCAATGATGGATTTCTTTATTACCCTATTTCACTACGCTTTTCGGGCACCAACAACCCAATTAAAGGTGAATCTTCGGTCAGACAGAGTAGAACCACGTTAAAATGGGCCGACATTAAACCGGAGAATCTAAGTGCCTGATAGTAAATACGAGCGACTGCCCCATGCGGGAGACTTTGAGAAAGAGTCGGGGACCGAGGTGGTTTACTTATCACCAAAACCAGTACCGACAGGAATGCCAGCAGTTAGCTCTCGCCAACTGCACCGCAACACTAATGAAACCTTTCTAGACTTTGCTGTCGGGCAAGGTAATTTTGAATTTATGGCTAGAATTGGCATCGGCGCGATAATGTTCATTGTGACTTTGCTATTTTTTTTCTCTGCTTTCGCCTCTTACCTTAGGAGAAACGCAGAGCCATTTTTGAGTGGCTGGCTCAGCTTTTTTTTCAACCCTGTACTTTGGTTTATTATTGGCGCTATCGCACTTACCTATATTTATTTCTTCCATCAAGCCGCTCGACAAGTTTCAGCACACCCACCTGTTCGCTTTAACAGGCAGCGCCGCGAAGTCGTATTTGTACCTCAAAAGGGCCATAAACCACGATATGTACCTTGGGAAGATGTTATAGCTTGTGTCTCAGTGGGAAAACTCATTACCCAATATGCAGTGATGCCAGAATACAAACTGATGATTGGCCTGCGGGATGCCGGCACCGGAAATGTATTGTGGTCCGTTATACCCAGCAGTAATTTGAGCCTTGCCGTTTCTGAGTGGGAGGCAATTCGTGCCTATATGGAGGAAGGTATGTCTGCCCTCCCCCCAGATCAATCGGACGAACTAGAGGAAGGCTCCGTCGAATTCTTCCATCTGTGTCGTCGTAGTTATCGAGCAGATCACTCATTTCTACGTTACACCTGGGGCTTTTTGACAATACAATTTTTTAGCGGCTGGACAATACCGTGCTACATATCTGGTTGGGTGAACCGTCGGCCAAAAGCAGGTTTTCCTAAAGAAGTCCTGGAATGGTCAAGACCTCTCCCCACTGAGCAACACGCTCTGCCGAGCGAAGCGTTGCTCGAGGAAAGCGCTGAAATCCGGAAGGCCTTTGCCAAAGGGCAAAACCTGCTGGATTACTTCAAGGTGAAATTTTCCGAACCGGCTAACGAGCCCACAGTGGATGCATCCTAGGCCGAATACCGTTTATGGCTTTCCGAATGACACCTATCTCTGCGCAGCACGACGAGTTCGATATTAAACAGCAGCGCCCTGCTGCCGGTGAAACTCGTCGTTTTGCTACTGGAGAGGCTCTATTTTTTTCGCCACTGCCGGTGCCTACCGGGCAAATACCCATGGATCTCGGCGGAAGCTTCGTTGAAGTCAACGAGACATTCCTTGACGTAGGCAGTAGTAATTTCGGCAAGGCTTTCCAAGCTAGGGCAATGATTGGGCTCGGTATGATGTTCATATTCTCATGCCTGATTGTTCTGCCTTTGCTTGCAGGATCTACTACTTGGGGAAATCCATTTTCCGAGTCCTTTTGGGACAGGGCAGCAGGCATGTTCCATTTCGGTGTGACCTTTAGTCTTTGGGGAGGAGGAATAGCCGCGCTTCTGGGTACTTACGTTATCTTGAGCACTACCAGAGAGAAGTCCCGCACCCGTCCAATTCGATTCAACCGCCAACGTCGTGAAGTCTGCTTTTTCCCCGAAGGTTCTGACGTTCCTGTCATTCAACCATGGGAAGAGACAGTATCTTGGCTCTCAATCAGTACAGGGGTTACTGGAGTGGGAGTAGCAAGCGCCTATACCTTTGGTATGGCGTTCGACGACTCCGGAGCTGACGTAGTGCACTTTGTGAGACAAGGCGTAATGACTCCTGCTCATGGCTTGGGCAAATGGGAAGCCATACGCGTCTACATGGAAAAAGGTCCAGAGTTCCGCCCTGGCAAAGCCCCCTACGAAGGGCGTCACACCTTTGATAAAGAACGACAAGACGTGCACGAGGAATACCAACACAACGAGCGTTCCGCTTTAGGCGTTGGCTGGTGGTACCTGACACACCTGATGACTTGGTGGCGTTTTCCGTACTGGGTAGCGGAATGGGACCATCGTTTCAGCATGAAGTCTCTACCTGAATCCATTGCTGAGTGGTCAAAATCTATACCACCTGAGCAGTGGGCCAAGCCGAGCCAAGCTTTGAACGAGCAAAGCGCGAAGATTGAAAGAGCCTTTGCTCAAGGACAGGATTTCATGACGTACTTCAAGGCCAACCTCAGCAAAACCGAGGCAAAAGAATCAGCGGATAGTTCGGCATTATGAGCGTAGAGATCAAACAGCCCCGCGGTCTCGCACATGCAACTAGCCGGATAGTTCTAAGTGCAGATCAGCCCACAGGCAAGGCTCCTATGGAGCTTTTCATTACAGATGAACACACTGAGCAATACCTATCACTTCAGGTTGGAGGGGGCTCTGACCGAGGAATGTTGACCGGTATTCTTGGCGGTATTTGCTCAAGTCTTTGTCTTGTCATAGGGTCGTGGATGGCGCTTCAAGGCCGATGGGAAGCCGTAATATGGCCAGTGGTGTTTGGCGTTCCGCTTTTCCTTGCCCCGTTCCTATGGGAGACACTTCGACCACTTCCTCTACCGATACTTTTCAACCGCAGGACTCGCGAGGTCTATTTTGATCATGAAGGGACGTTGTTTCACTGTCCATGGGATGGTATCCAAGCCGTTGCACGTGAATTTCAAATAGTCGGCCCCTACACTGCTGGTATGAAAAACGCATCTTTAGAAATTATGGTTCATCGGTATCAAAACCCTGAAAACGCGCTTATGGTGAGCCTAGGATCTCCGGCAGGAAAAACACTGGAGATGCAGAAAGGATTCTGGGAATACATTCGTTCCTACATGAATAATGGTCCATGGTTCGATAAAGATGGAAATCATAGTAATTCAGACAACTTTGTAAAAATGCAACTTTCTGCGAACATCGATCAATCCCAGCTCCTTGATCACTGGCGCCAAACTATCGCAGAAAAAAAAGCTGCGGCAGACGGGGAAAATTACTTAAGTGGTATAGACGCACTTATGTTTCTTGGCCATTTAATGTTTTACCCATCAAACCTAATACAGAACCTTACTTATAAAATCGCAAAAAAGAGATCGCGCAATCGCTGGCCGAACATAGTGCTTGAGCGACTAAGACATAATGGCCCTGCGACCAGACTGATAGATTAGGAAAATATAGATGATGTTCTGTACAAGGCGTAAAAGGGCAACCTACTTACTACGACCTCATAAAAACAGGTCGTTCTATCTTTTTCAAGATATGCATTCGGAATGCACATCCCTACCAGAAAACAAGGGAATCACATGGTACTGGGTGATCTTATAAGACAGTCGAATGCAAAATATGGAGCCCCGCCTACGGTAATTCTCAGGGCTGAGAAACCAACAGGCAAGGCCCCTATAGAGCTATTCATTACCGATGAACACACTGAAAATTATCTCACCCTGAAAATGAGCGGCGACGCTGAACGGGGTGCAATGACAGGCATGCTTGCAGGCATCGCATCTCCGCTTGGACTGCTTCTGTCACTATGGATGGCGATGGAAGCTGAATGGGCGTTGGCAGCTTTATCTCTCGCCATTGCGATTCCTATGTTTGTAATTCCTTTCTTATTTGAAATCAGCCGACCTCTTCCTTTACCCGTTCTATTCAATCGCCGCACTCGTGAAATTTATTTTGAAAAAAAAGGTGAACTATTCCATTCCCCATGGGATGGAATTCAAGCTATGGCGTGCGAATTTCAAATTGTCGGACCCTATACTGGCGGCATTGGAAATACGTCTTTAGATATAATGCTTCATCGTTTTTGCGACCCTGGCGATTCATTAATGATTAGTCTCGGATCACCAATAGGTAAAACCCTGGATATGCAAAAAGGATTTTGGGAATACATACGTTCCTACATGAACAATGGACCATGGTTTGACGAGAAAGGCAATTACAGCCAATCAGATACTTTTGTGAAAAGCCAACTAAACCTAAACACGAAACCCTCTAGCTTTCTTGCTCATTGGCGAAAAACCATCGCTGACAAAAAAACCGCAACAAATGGGAAGAACTATCTCAGTGGTATGGATGCGCTCATGCTTCTAGGACACATAATGTTCTATCCTACCCATTGGATTCAGGATTTCACCTATAACATTGCAAAACGTAAATCTCGTAATCGGTGGCCCAAGGTCGTGCTGGAGCGTTTACAGTCAGATGGCCCCACTACTAGATTGATTGATATTGAAAAGTAGAAGAAAAAATCAAGAACTTCCGCCATCTCTATCCTGGGCATGGAGTTGTGGATAGCACTTTTAGGCCGATGGGAAGCCGTAATATCGCCAGTGGTGTTCGGAGCACCGTTTTTCCTCCCCCACTCCTGTGGGAGACACTTTAGCCAACTCTACCGATACTTTTCAACCGCACGACTCGCTGCCAGAAAATAGGAAATCACATGGCTCTGGATGACCTTGTAAGACAGGCGAATACAAAATATGGAGCCTCAAAAACCACAACCCTTAGTTTTGATCAGTCAACAGGCCAACTCCCTATGGAACTGTTCATTACCGACGAGCACTCCGAGCATTTTTTGTCACTAAAAACTGGCGGAGATACAGACCGTGGGCTCATCACTGGATTAATGGCTCTCGGATCGATTCCATGCTTTCTAATTGCCCTATGGCTATTAGCGACCGGCAATTATGAAGGCGCCAGCAATGGGTTAATCGTGGCTGCGCCATTGGTAGCAATTCCCTTCCTCTGGGAGACATTTCGCCGATTACCGCTGCCCATAATTTTCAATAGACGCACTCGCGAAATCTACTATGACAACAATGGGGAGTTGTATCACGCACCTTGGGATGGGCTAAAAGCACTGACATGTGAATTCCAGATGGTCGGACCTTATACAGCGGGCATGACTAATGCCTCTCTGGAAATACTGGTTCACCAATTCGGTAATGCTGAGAACGCGCTGATGATCAGTCTTGGTACCCCGATGGGGAAATCGCTAGACATGCAAAAGGGCTTTTGGGAATACATCCGATCATACATGAACAACGGCCCCTGGTTTGATGAAAATGGAAATCCGAGCGACTCCGACAAATTTGTTAAGACTCAGCTCGCATCGAATCTTAAACAGTCGGGGTTTCTTGGTCATACTCGCAAAGTAATAGCTGAGAAAAAAGCCGCTGCTAACGGTAAAAACTACTTAAGTGGTATTGATGTCGCAATGCTTTTGGGCAACCTATTTTTTCACCCCTCAAGTCTAATTCAGGATTTCACCTACAAAATCGCTAACCGTCGTTCGCGTAATCATTGGCCGAAAATCGTGCTTGAACGTTTACGGTGTGATGGACCATCATCTAGATTAATCGACCTAGAGAAAGAAGCTGACTCCTGAAAAAGTTACAGTTTCAGACAACATAAAAAACGGGCGATCAAATTATCGCCCGTTTTTTATGCACGCTCTGCCAATAAACTCTCTTCAACCTCATACTTGACCACCACCCGATTCTTATAAAGCCGCGCACTCTCCAACACCTGACTCTCCTGCCCCTTGCTCCTCACATCCCGCCAGATTTCATTCTCCCGAAACACCCGCCCGCCTTCACGCACAAACCGGTGTTCCCGTTGATAAACGTGATACCGAAACGCCCGGATCTGATCACACAACAACTCCCCCTCCAACTGCTGCTCAGCCACTTTCAACTTCAACTGAAAGTGCCGATCCGTCGGGTTGTGCAGCACCAGGTCGATGTAGTTGTAAAAGATCGCCGCCCCGGAACCGAATGGCAGCACGCGCCCCTCGTCAGGAAATGGGTCGAAGCTGTGATTCGATCGTTCGACTACCAGCAGCGGGGAGTGAATCGCCATCCAGTGGATCAGGTTGCTTAGTTGGCAAATCCCGCCACCGACGCCACTGCGTGCTTCACCAAAGGACAGTTCCATGCCTTCGACGTAACCGCGTTTTCGGGTCGGTCGGCCGACCAGACGACAGAAGGAAAAGTATTCACCGGGGCCAATGACCACGCCGTCTATTGAAGCCACGGCCAATTTCAGGTTCACGACTTTGTTGTGTTGCAGCTGCACATCGGAGTTGCCGAGTTTGCGGATCAGTTTGGAGGTGTGTTTGAGGTATCGGTACGGCAAGCGCTCAAAGGTGTCTTTCGGGCGAGCGTAACGTTTGCGGGAGAAGCGCCACGCCAGTTGGCGGAACAGTCTTTTTTGCCACACGCGCAGCCAGTAGAGGGCCGGGTGATAAAGGGAGAGAGGTTTCATCCGTGTCAGAACGGCGGCTGCCGTTTTCATCCTTTACAAGAAATGCTGGGCATCCTATCGGATTTATGCAGTGCATATTGCACTTGAAGAAGGTGTTCGCCCAGTGTAATGGCCTCGGCAATCCATGCACTGGTAAAGAGCCCTGACACTGGGCGAACGGGAGGGATTTTAATAGAAGTTGGCGGATATGTCCGTGTGCATAAACATGAAATTTGTGTACACAATGTTTAACAAAATGTCGATTGCAATATTACGCTGACAACTTTTTAAACCCACCAGTTAGACCATTAATTCTGATCATTCCTATACAAGAAACTGTACAGGAATGATCAAGCTGTAGAGCCAAGACTCAACTTTAGTGTTGAGTGGTCACTTTCAATACATCGGTATACGTCACGACGACGCTCTGCCCTACTTTCAAGTCTTTCAGTTTTTTCTGAACTTCAGGCTTTTCAACGTTGATGGTTTTCGAGTGTCCGCGGGGTCCCTTGAAGGTCACCTGGTTTTTCGCCACATCAATTTTGGTGATTTGCAGTTGTACCTGTACCTGACGGAAGGCTTCACCCCCAGGGTTGGGGTCGTCTTTGGTGGCGCGGATTTCTCCGGTGCGTTCGGTAGAGCCCGGCAGACCTTTGTCGACATCGGTGTCGAGGTAAGCGGCAACGGAGCGGATCACTTCGACAGTGACCTTATCGCCGACCTTCAGGTTACCCAGATTCTTGGCCTTGTCGCTCAGTTGTACATTCACCTCACGGCCTTCAGCACCTTCAAGGACGACTTGGTGGTTGGCGGCGTCTACGGCCAGGACTTTGGTCGTGACTTGATCGGCTTCAACGACGGCAGACAACGGAATGTCCGCTGCCACGGCGCTGAAGCTGACAGTGGACAGCACGGTGGCGAGGGCGATGGCATTGGTCAGAGCATGAAGTTTCATAAGCGGAACATTCCCTGTGGTGGATGGCAGCAGACGGCTCTGAATCGAGGTTCGGCGCCGTCTGTGCCACTGAGCATAGACGCTGTTCAGCGATTGTCCGCCGTCTCTTGCACGGGTGGACGCGGTACGTCGGAGTATTTCGAGGCACGCGCTGTCGAGAGCTGCGACTCAATACCCGGTCATTTCCAGATAGCCCTGCCCCGCATGACTGCCGCTCAGGCGCACGGGGCCTTCCCAGTATGGAATGCGCAAATTCATCCAGGCATTGCGATTGAGGGCATCGAGGGTGATGTCGAGGTGCTTGGCGGGAATTTTGATTGACCAGCGCACCGGCATCGAACGACCGGCGACTGTCGCGGTGTCTTGTGGCGTGAGGATGATGTCGGCGGCGTGCAATAACTGAGTCTGGCCCTGTGCGTCGATCCAGGTGCCGGTGAGATACGGCTCGCCGTTTTTCTGCCGCATGCGGTACAGCATGACCTGTTCGCCGCTGTCCAGGTGCAGGGAAAACCAGTCCCAACCTGTCTGATTGGCGGTCAGTGGCTGGCTGCTCCACTCGCGGTCAAGCCAGGCTGGACCGCTGACCTGATAGGCCTTGCCGTCGATATCCAACGTGCCGCTGGCCTGGAAAAACGGCTGGCTGTAGTAGTACGACGCCTGGCCCTGTTCGGATTTCTGACTAAAACCCTTGTCGCCCTGAAGCACCAGTGGACGCGTGGACGTCAGCCGCAGCTGGTAGCTGAACGCCTTGTCGCGGGCACTGAGTTGAAGCTCCGCCAGAGGATCGGCGCCCTGGCTGCTGAATCGCCAGTCGTCGATCCACGCATTGAACGGGTCAAGACTCACACCCGCCTGACCAACGCCACCCCGGGAATAACGCTCGGCAGCATGATGCACCGTGGCAGAGGTCACCGCAGCATGCCCCAACCAGATCACCTGATTGCCCCAACCCGCCACCTCGGGCGCGGCTTTCAAGGCACTGCGAAACAGCGTCCATTGCACGCCGAACTCGCGGCCCTGATCGTCCTTGAGGTTAGCCGTGACGTACCACCACTCGATCCGAAAACCATCGTGGGGACCGTGATCCGCCGGGAAACTGAACACCCGGCCGGGCACTACGGGTGTGAACGCGGCAGCTTCACCCCCGAGCCCGGCGAAGCCTTTTTCAACCGGCGCCGTGTCATCGCAGCCGCTCAAAAAAAGTGCCAGCAACAACGCGCCGAGCTTAATCCTCATGAGCAAACGTCCTCAGCAGGTCCGCCGGTTGCGAGCGATACAGCGAGTACAGCGGCCACGCCGACGCCAGCAAAGTCGCGAGCAACGCCAGCCCCATCAACTGCAACAGCTGCAACGGAAAGACCCGCAACGGCAGGCGCCAGCCGAACGCCTGAACGTTGATCACCGTGTCCAGGCACCACGCCAGCGCGATGCCCAACGGCAACGCCAACATCAGCGTCAGCACTGCCAGCAGCCAGGTTTGCCCGAGGTTGAGCAGCATCAATTGTCGGCGCGTCACACCCAGCGCCCACAGGGGCGCGAGTTGTCCGAGGCGGCTTTGGCTCTGGGTCAGCAGGCTGATGAACAGCGCCACGCCCGCGACTGCGAGGGTCAGGCTGTTCAGCGCGGCAGTGGCGGCGAAGGTGCGTTCGAACACTTGTGTGGACCAGCCCTTGAGCCGGGCCTGATCGACGATGCGACTGTCATCGAGGGCGAAGCGCGCTTGCAGGGTTTGCAGGAACGGCGCAATCAACGGCGGGTCGATGCGCAGGTTGAAACGGTTCGGCGTCAGTTGCGGCCAGCCGCGCAGCAGGTGATTGACGTTGACCAGGAGGTGGCCCTTGGGGTTGCCGTAGTCGGCGTAGATCCCGACGATTCGCGGCGACCAGGGTCCCGCCGGTGTGGGTATCGTCAGGTGGTCGCCCAGATGCACTTTCAACCGCCGCGCCAGTTGTTCGCTGAGCATCAAGGCGTCGTCCTTGGCCAGCCGGTCCCACGGGTTGTCGCCCAAGGCCTCCAACAGCGGCCAGTGCTGGCGATAGGTCGGGTGGTCGGTCACGCCGAATACGTCCGCGGGCCAGCCCTGCAACTGGATCGACACCTGCCAGTTGGGCAGCACCGCGCTGAGGGAGGGTTGCTGTTTGAGCCAGCTTTGCAGTTCTCGGGCCTGGGCCGGATTTTGCGGGTTCACGTACAGCTCGGCAGTCAGGCGTTGTTCGAGCCAGTTACTGAAGGTCTGGCGGAAACCGGCGGTCATGCTGCCGGCGCCGATGTTCGCCGCCAATGCCAACAGCAGCGCCATCAGCGCCAGGCTCAGGGCCGGCAGTTGCTGGCGGCAATCGGCGAGAAACCATTGGCCGAGCACCGAGCGGCTGCGCTGCAGCGTCAGGTTCAACACGCTGTTGAGCACCACCGGCAGCGCCAGTGCGGCACCGATCAACAATGCCGCCATCAGCACAAATCCACTGGCGAGGCTGTCGCCCCGGATCAGCGCCAGTAACGCGATCACGCCGGCAATCGCCGCGACCCACGCCTGGCGCCGCAACCAGCGTGCGTGAGCCTGATGCCAGGCTTGCGGATCGGCCAGGGCCAGCAACGGCAGACGCGCCGCCCGCAACAAACTGTTGGCACCGGCCAACAACGCGCCGAACAGGCTCAAGCCGACGCCACTGAGCCACCACCATGGACTGAGGCTTAACTGCCCCGCCACTTCGGCACCGTACAAACCGCGCAAACTCGCAGCGACATCCGGCAGCAGCACGCTGGCCAGCAGGTAGCCGCTGGCAACGCCGGCGAGGCCGCCGAGCAGTGCCAGGCCGCCCAGTTCAACGGCGAGGCAAGCGATCAACATCCGTGCGCTGACACCACAGGCGCGCAAGGTTCGCAGCAGCCCTCGGCGTTGTTCCAGCGCCAGCCCGATGGCCGCGTGAACGATGAACAGGCCGACCACGAAAGACAGAAAACCCAAGGCATCGAGGTTCAGATGAAAACTTTCGGTGAGGCGCGAGAGGTTGTTTTCTTCGCCGCTGCTTTTGAGTTGGAGCTGGCTTTTGAACTGATCCGGCAAGGTGGCGGTGAAATCCTTGGGCAGCAGCAGACGAGACAGTTGCTCCGGCAGCCCCAGAATCTGCTGGGCGAAGCCGATATCCACCAGCAACACGCCGGGGGCCATGTCGGTTTGTACATGCAGCGGCGGCAAGGCGGCACCGCTCAACGTCAACGGCTGCTCGCCTTCGCGCATGCCCAACGCTTGCAACGTCTGCGGCGAAATCCAGGTGCTGCCCGGCGGGCTGAAAAACCGGACGATCTGCTCAATGTCCAATGCCCGCCCGGCCACCGCCGAACCGGCCGGCAGCGACACCGGCTCGATGCCCATCAGTTGCAAGCGCTGGTCTTCATGGCCCTTGAGCGTCACCCGCCCTTGCAGCACCGGCGACACCGGCCAACCGGCGCGGCGCAGTTCGATAAACAATGCCTGAGAAAAAGTCCCGCCACCGGGTGCACTGAGGCTGGCCTGCGGTTCACCGCCGATCAACTGACTGGCCCGCGCATAACTTTCCCGCGCCTGACTGTTGAGCGCCTGCACGCCGGTCAGCAGGCTGGTGGCCAGCCACAGCCCGGTCAGCACACTGAAAAACTGCACCGGGTGCTGCCGCCAATGGCTGAGCAGCGCCCGCAACGTCTCGCGAAAGACCCTCACCTCAGTGCTCGTCCGCGCCAGCCAGACGGCCACGGTGCAGCACCACTTTTTCAGCCAGCCGCGCGGCCACTCTCGGGCTGTGGGTGACCATCAACAACGTCGTCGGACTGTCGTCGAGCAGTTCCAGCAACAACTTCAGCACTTCATCGCTGGTGGCTTCATCGAGGCTGCCGGTGGGTTCATCGGCCAGCAGCAATTTGGGTTGCGATGCCAGCGCCCGGCCCAGCGCGACTCGCTGTTGCTGGCCGCCGGACAACTGCTCGGGATAACGCCGCAACACATCGCCCAGGCCCAGACGCTTGACCAGATGCGCCTGCCAGCGCGCATCATGCCGCCCCGCCAGCCGCGCCTGGAACGCCAGATTGTCCTCCACGCGCAAACTGCCGATCAGGTTGAACTGCTGGAACACCAGGCCGATTTCGGTGCGTCGCCAGTTCGCCAGTTGCCCTTCACTCATTCGTTCAAGCTGATGTTCACCACTGCGGATGCTGCCGCTATCGACCTTGTCCAGCCCGGCGATCAAGTGCAGCAAGGTGCTTTTGCCGCTGCCCGACTCGCCCATCAGCGCCAGGCTGCTGCCGGATTTCAGCGTCAGGTCGACACCTTGCAGCACCGACAGAGGACCTTGCGGAGTGGCGTAGCTTTTGAAAACGCCTTGGACCGAAAGCATGGGTGAACCTGTTTTAGGGGCGTGGGGCAAAGGATAGCGGCCGCGGAAGTGGAGTTGGGACAAATTTCAGGTTTGCGTTGCACGTTAGGGCCCCATCGCGAGCAGGCTCGCTCCCACATTGGATCTTCGTTGCGCCAAAGATCAAGGTGGGAGCGAGCCTGCTCGCGATAGGGGCAACTCATTTTCGGCTCAAAAACTCAGCACTTCACCCCCACCCACGTAAAACACAACGGCAACTGCGCCTCTCGCTGCTGATACTGATCATAAATCTCCTCCCGGTTGGAATGCGGATATTCCTTGAAGTGGCTGATCTGCAACCCCGCTTCGATGGCGCCGGTAAACATCTCGCTGAGGGTGTGGACGAACCAGTAGGACGTCGCGGCCTGCTGTTCGACTTTACCTTCGTAGACGATCGGCTGGTCCTGCACGAAAGGTTCGCGGCGGAAGTACGAAGTGACCGGGCGAAAGGGATCGTCTGATTCGGGGTCGAACATTTCCAGGAACGGGTGGGTTTCGTACACCACCAACGCCCCGCCGGGCTTGAGGGTGCGGGCGACGTGGCGGAAGAATTCGCCAATGTCCGGCATCCAGCCCAATACGCCGATGGTGATCAGGGCCACATCGAACCGGTGGTGCAGTTCACTCGGCAGGTGATGAATGTCGGCCTCGACGAATTCAGGCGCGTGCGGCGAGCGGGAAGCCAGTTCCCGCGCCTGATCGAGAAACGCTGCGGACTGGTCAACGCCGACGACGCTGCGGGCACCGAGCGCAAACAGTGCAAGACTTTCGCGGCCGTTGTTGCAGCCCAGTTGCACCACGTCCTTGCCGTCGACCCCGACCTGCTCCAGCACACCGCGCAACGTGTCGTCGATGCAGCAGAAATCGCCCAGTGTCACGGCCTTCAACAGGGACGGCCATTCGGGATTGTCTTTGTGGTGTCGGGCGGAGTCATTCCACGCATCGCGGTTGCTGGCGATGGCTTTTTCTTTGGTCAGCATTTCCATTGCACGCTCCAGAACTCGGGTTTATCAGACCGGCCCGAGTCTAGATCAGCGTTTTTGAAAAACCCATGTGGTGTTTGTTGGAATGTTGTAAGCCGGCAACGCCCCCGTACGGCAGCTATAGTTAATGGCCTTGGGGAATTGCGGGACAACCGATTTCGCAGGTGCTGCCATGAAACACACCGATTTGATGCTGTTGCTCATCTTCTGCCTGACCGCCACCACGGGGGTTCACGCGGATGACAACCTGACGCCGCCGTCCGGGTACAGCAGCGAGTTCAACTATTACGGCGAAAACCAGCCGTTCGCCCACCCCGTTCCGCCGACGTTGAGCACGGTGCCACCGCGCTCGTACATTCCCACGGCGCCGCAGGATTTCATCCCGATCTCCAGCGAGCACGTGTTCTCCGATTCACAGTTGCCGACCGTCGCGGATGCCACCGTCCGGGTGTTCATCCGCTCCTATGACCCGGAACTCGGCGTCTACGTGAACGAAGAAGTCGTCGACCCGACCTGCCTGCTGGCCTGCCTCAGTCGGCAGGGCCAGGCGACGCCCGTCTACCACTGACGCTTGTCCGGGCGGGCGAGGCCGAGTTTTTCGATCCGGTAACGCAGCATGTCGCGGCTCAAACCCAGCAGGCGCGCGGACTTGGTGACGTTCCAGTCGGTCTTGTCGAGCATCTTGCGCACCATGTCGCGCTCGACCTCCGGCAGGTTCATCGACTCGTTGCCGTTGTACGCCGGGCGCACTTCGTTATGGGGCGCCTCGGGCATCGCCACCGGCTCGTCCACCAGGCTCAGGCAGACGTTCAACTGGTGCGCGGCGATGGTGTCGTACTGGGCCAGCAGCACGGTTTGTTCGAGCATGTTGCGCAACTCGCGCACGTTGCCCGGCCAGCTGTAGCTCATGAGCAACTCTTCGGCCTGTTCGCTGAAATGCAGGTTCGGTTTGCCATAGCGTTTGCCGTGGATGGCGAGGAAGTGCCGGGCCAGCAACAGGACGTCTTCGCCACGGGTATAAAGGCGCGGCACCTTGATCGAAATGATGCGCAAACGGAAGAACAGGTCGCGGCGGAACTTGCCCTGCTGGACCATTTGTTCGAGGTTGCAATTGGTTGCGCTGATCACCCGCAAATCGACCTTGCGCTCCTTCACCGAACCGACCCGGCGAATAGTCCGGTCTTCCAGCAGCTTCAGCAGTTTGGCTTGCAGCAGCAGGTCCATTTCCCCGACTTCATCGAGAAACAAGGTGCCGCCATCCGCCGCTTCCACAAGGCCGACGCGACGGTCCTTGGCGTCGGTGAATGCCCCCTTCTCATGGCCGAACAGCTCCGACTCCACGAGGTTGGAGGGAATCGACGCGCAGTTGAATTCAATGAACGGACCCTTGCTGCGCGGGCCGTCGAAATGCAGCGCGCGGGCCACCAGTTCCTTGCCAGTGCCCGTCTCGCCTTCCACCAGCACCGGCGGCAAATCGGCGTTGGCCATCCGGCGCTCCGCGTCGAGCAACTGGCCGATGGTGTTTTTCAGAAAGACCATGGGCCCCGATTCGCCGATCAACGCCTGCACCCCCGACTTCTGCGCTTCGCGTTCCTGATAGAACGACAGCGTGCGCTCCATCCGCTCGGTGGCCAGGGCCTTGTCCAGCAACAGCTTGAGTTCCGGCAGCGCCACCGGTTTGGTGACGTAATGGAACGCGCCTTCTTTCATCGCCACCACGGCGTCTTCGACATTGCCGTAGCCGGTCATCATGATCACTTTCAGGTCCGGCGCGCTGATACGCAGCTTCTGGATCAGATCGTGACCGCTCATGCCCGGCAACGAGTTGTCGGTCAGTACGACGTCCGGGGCAAACGTGTTCATTTGCTTCAGCGCATCTTCAGCCGAGTGGCAGACCGTCACCTCGAAGTCTTTGCGTTCCAGGTAGGTCTGAAGATTCCCGGCGAGGATTTCGTCATCCTCGACCAGCAGAATGCTGTACCCCATATTCCCCTCCCGTTGCCACTTTGAAGTTCAGACAAACGCGGGTTCCTTCCTGCTCCTGGCTGGTCAGTTCGACCGAACCTTCAAAACGCTCCATTATTCTTTTGACCAGGGCCAGGCCCACACCCAACCCGCCTTGCTTGGTGGTGAAAAACGGTTTGAAAACCATTTGTTGCTGCTGTTTGGTCATGCCCTTGCCGGTATCGCTCAGGGTCATGCGCAAGAGTCCGGACTGCGGCGACTCGATATCGATGCTCAGCACGCCGCCCTTGGGCATGGCTTCGAGGGCATTGGCGAACAGGCTATTGAGAATTTGCGTGAGCAGCACCTGTTGGCTGACGACCGGTGGGCAAACCTGCGGCGTGAACCGGACTTCGACACCGGAGCGCTTGATCAGCGCGTCAAAGGCACTCAGGGTGTCGTCGATGGCCAACACCAGGTCTACCGTTTCGTAGTCGTCATTCACCGGCCGCAACGACACCAGCAACTCGCGAACCCAACGCGACATGCGATCGACCTGGTTGATGATGTCGCCGATGTTCTTCTGCGCGCTCTGACTGGCGATTTCCTGGGCCAGTTCGGCGCTGGAGCGAATGTTCGCCAGCGGGTTGCGCAAACTGTGGGCCACGGCCGAAGACATTTCCCCCAGCGCGACGAAGGTTTCGTTGGCAATCAGCTGTTTCTGCTGGCTCTCGATCAGCTTCGCCGCACGCCGCACAATCCAGAACAGCCCCAAGTAGATGGCGGCACCACCGAGCACGGTGGCCAGCCAGATGGCCTTGAAACCGCGCTGGATACGTTCAACCAGATCAGTAGGCTCCTTGTAGACCTCGACCATGGCGATGACTTTGCTTTTGTCGGCGTTGAACATCGGGATGTAGTTTTCAACGAACAGGTACTGGGGCTCGTGCAACAGTTTTTGTTCCGGACGTTCTTCATCGACTTCGTGGTAGCTGGTGGAAACGGGCTCCTTCATTTCGAAAGATTCGTCCAGTTCATCGTCGTCTTCGATGCGTACGCCGATCAGTTCCGGGTTGGTCGACCAGACCACGGTGCGATCCTGGGCATACACCGTGGCCAACAGCAGGTCCGGCAGGTTTGCCACATGGTCGAGAAACTCGATGCGCGCCGCAGCACGTGCGCCCGGGTTCACGTCGGGATGGGCGTTATCCAGGCGAGAATCGAGCATTTCGCCCATGGTTCTTTCCGGGGAAATCGATGCGTGGCGGATTTCGGCAGCACCGATGGCCTGGATAAATTGCGCGGTCAGCATGGAATCGCGTTCGATGCTCTCCTCCACCACGAAACGGGTGGAGATGTACCCCAGCCCCGCCGCCACGGCGGCAATGATCAAAAAACTGGCAAAGGAAAACCAGCGCAGCAGATTGAATTCGCCACGCCAGCTCGTGCATTCCCCCGCCGGAAGGTTCGACGGAGCAGGTACTTTTTGTTGTTCGAGTATCTGCATGGTGGGTCCTGAATTCGGTACTGGCATGAAGCCTATTCAGTGGCGTTTCGCATCAGTGTAGGTGTCATTGATCGAGTCGGCGGTTCAATGATAGTAATTCGCCGCTATGGCACCTGCGCCGCTTGCAACGATTGCTGACGATCGGTTTCCTCCTGCAAAAAATCAATGATGGACTGCGCCGCTTTCTCATCAAGGCGCAGGTTTGGCATCGGGATTTTGTCGAAGCGTTGAAACAGTTCCAGCGCAATCGGGTCTTTTTCGGCCAGCATGCGATCCGGTTCTCGGATCCAGCGATTGAGCCAGGCGGGATCGCGCACGCGGGTTACGCCGATCAGGTCCGGGCCGATGGCACGCATGCCGATGCCCTGCCCGTCTTGCGGCCCGAGGCTGTGGCACGAGGCGCAACGGGTGCGAAACAACTCTTCGCCGTTGCTCGGCGGGCGGATCTCGGGCGCATCGGCATAATTTTCTTCAACACTGGGTTGCTTCCAGTTCTGCAAGGTATTGGCCAACTGATCGGCGAGAATCCATGGGTTCTCGAACGGTGAGGCTTTCATCCAGCGACCGGTGCCCTGGTTGCCGACGATCAGGCTCAGGTTGTGGTCCTTGCTGCGACCGTTGTCGACACCCTCGATAAACAGCCCGAGCTTTTTGCGCAGGTCGGTGACGGCCTCGAACTCCCCGGTGAGGAACTGCCAGCCCGGTCCGACTTTGAAGCGCTGCGCGTAGGCCTTGAGCACCTCGGGTGTATCGCTCAACGGGTCGATGCTGATCGAGTAGAAAAAAATGTCCTGACCGACCCGGGGCCCCAACAACTGCTGCACCTGGCGCAGGCGCGCGGTTTCCAGCGGGCAGGAATCGCTGCACGTGGTGAAGATGAAGTTGATCACAACCACTTTGCCTTTGATCATGTCATCGAAAAAACGCACCTGCCGACCGTCCTGGTCGGTCAGCAAGGTGTTGGGAAAGTAATCGCGCCCCCAGGGGGTCGCCGATTCCGTCGGCGACGGCGACAGTGCGCCTTCATGAGCGAGCAGCACCTGGCTGGCCAGCAAAAACGTCACCAGTACCAGAATCAGGTGCATGCCCAGTGCGCGGGAGCGCGGCGTGTGCAGTGTCATGTCGGCTCCCCTGCGGATCATGGCTTGATCACCACTTGTGGGCCGTAGCCATCGCCAGTGCGGAAGGTTGGCAGTGCAGCAGAGTTCACGTAGCGCACGCCATCCCAGCTCGGCAGCGGAACCGGCATCAATTGCAGTTGCCCCGGTTTCTCAACGTCCCAACGCAACAGCATGGAGTTGTCTTCATGTTGAGTGTTGTGGCAGTGCTCCATGTACGTCCCGGCGAATTCGCGGAAGTGGATCGCAATCTCGACGCTGTCCAGGCCGTCCTTTTCCGGACCGATGCGGTACACGTCCTTACGTGCCCATTTTTCCCACTCTGGTGGTAGCTTGCCGCCGCGACTGAGGATGATCCCCTCCTCGAAGTGCACGTGAACCGGGTGGCTCCAGCCCTCGCCGCCGAGCTTGATGTTCCACACTTCCAGCGTACCGAAGCCCGTGGCGCCGGCATCGGTCGGGCCGGAGGCCAGTTTGGTCGAGACGTTCAGCCGACGAGGGTCCATTCTGAAACCGAAACCGCCGTCGGTCTTGATTGTCCACGGCGCCGAATCGGTGCCGTCGGAACGACCGAAGGTGAAGGTGCGATGACGGGCCTTGGCCAGCAGCGCCTTGTCGGCCACATTATCGCGGTGAATTTTCAGCGGGATCATCACCAGGCCTTCAGCCTTGCCCGGTTTGGCCGGTTCATAGGCCGCCGGGTCCATGGCCAGGTCCTGACCGGTGTAGGCCTTGACGTTGAATTGCAACACTTTGCCTATCGCCGGATCACCGTCCTCCCACTTCGGCCCCTTGCTGGATTGCCTGATGACGGCCTTGTACTTCTCGGACAGCACGTCAGCCAGGGCGGCGGGTTCTTCCGGGCCCTTGCCGTCTTCGTGCACCAGCAGGTTGACGAAGAACAGCTTGTCGCCCGCCTTGACCCCGTTTTTCGAGAAGTTGACGATGATGTCGAAACGTTCGGCGATGCCCATGGTTGGCAGGATCGCGTTGTGATTTTGAGTATCGCCGTCGGCATCCAGGTCCATGGTGCCGTCGAACGGCACGGCGTGTTCCATGATATTGCCGTCGTTGGCAATCATGTGGAACGGCACGCGGGCGTACGACAAGCCTGACCCGACAGGCCCTGGGAACTCGCCGCCGGTGCCCTTGATTTCGCGCACCAGCGCGAGTTTGAAGTAGCGCGATACCGAGCCATTGAGCATGCGGAACCGATAGCTGCGGGCGCGCACATCCAGGACCGGTTTCCACTGCCAGTTGACCAGCACCTGATCACCGAGGAAGCCATCGGTATTGAACGGGTTAAACCACAGTTGACCGTTCTTGTCCCACGCTTTATCGGCAAACAGCAGGTTGACGTCGTAGTCGCGGTTGCCCCAAGGCAAGGCGTTGCCACTGGGTAAACGCAGGTTGACGCCGTCATTCACCGCTTCATTGCCACGGTCCAGGGCGCTGTAGTAGTTCATCATCGCCGCGTTGCCCTTGTAGACGTTCTGCGCGGTGAAATCGAGCATGTGGTCGTGAAACCAGTGGGTGCTCATGGTTTCGCGCCAGTCGCCACGGATCTTGATCGTGCCGTTGTCGCAGGTCTTGCGGCTGGGGATGAGGTCGTTGGTCCACAGGGTTTCGCCCGGCGAGCACGGAAAAGCTGCACGCGGGTCTGTAGCCGTGGTGTTGATGCTGTCGTAGCCGGCCAACTGGATCGGCCAGCGATAGTCGTAGAATTGCCCGGGGAAGAAAAATGCGTTGGCATAACCGTCGCTTTCCGCCGGTTGGTGACCGTTGTGTTCGTGGGTGCTGAGGGTGTGCAGACCAAAACCCATGTTCGCCGACGGGTCGATCGGCAAGGCGTTGTAATGGCGCATCAGCACGGGTTGTCCGTAACGCACCATGAGCAATTTTGGCGGCAAGGTGCCGTCGAAGGTCCAGACCGATTTGTGGTTCTGCACCGGCATTTTCGGGTGAAAACGCGCATCGACGCCTTTGGCGGTGCCTACGGTCGTCGGCAGGCCAGCCACATTGTAATAGAGGCCACCGGGGCCAAACTCGCCCATGGCATAGCGGTGCATCTGACGACTGTCACGCAACCCGGTATTCACCCGTGCGCCGGATTGCACAGTCTTGTAGGCAATCTGCGGGTAAAACTCGTTCCAGCGCTGGTGCGACCAGCCTTTTCCTGGTGGACGGCCTTCAGCCGACGAACCGATACGGCGGTTGAGGAAAAATTCGATCTGCTTCTGCCAAGGGTTGCGGTCGACCACGTTGGAATAATGGCTGGGAAACGGGGTCAGTCCGGGTTGGCGCATGAAAGCGTCGAGTGCCGCACTCGGCGGAGCGCTGCGAGCGACGCTGGTGGGATCCTGTTGCGGCAGCGGGCCGATGGCGGCCGGTGGAAACGGCAACTGCGCCGCCGGGGTGGTGGGGTCGAGTTTTTCCGGACCGAACTCTTCGAACAGCACCAGTTGCTGAGTGAACGGCAGAGCACCGTACAACGGGCTGGGTTTGCCGTTGGTAGGGTAATTGAAGCTGGTCTGTATCGCCGGCGGAAGGACGTTTTCCTTGAGCGGGGTCTCTCGGGTGCCTTTGACGCCAGCCGGCAAGTCGAAGGCATCCAGGTTGGCGGGGGGCA
Source organism: Pseudomonas sp. BF-R-01 (assembly GCF_019946615.1). Lineage (NCBI taxonomy): Bacteria > Pseudomonadati > Pseudomonadota > Gammaproteobacteria > Pseudomonadales > Pseudomonadaceae > Pseudomonas > Pseudomonas sp. BF-R-01. The sequence continues at coordinate 2,787 of NZ_JAGYFX010000022.1, read as the reverse complement.
TGGTCAAAATGGCGTTCAAGGCACCTGCCTTGTCAGCCGGCTCGTCGTGATACGCCGAAGGGTCGGAAGGTGGCGGCTGCCCCTCGTCGTCGATCGGGCTGGCGCGCAGGCTCGTTGTGCCGAGCGTCATGGCCACAAAAACGCTAAGGGGCGTCAGGAGACCAAACCATTTGCAGGGGTGCAGCGCTTTTCTGTCCATCACCAGCCGCCTCGAAGTCGTGAAGGGGGTAATGGGGGTTTTGCAAGGAGCTCGCCAGACTTGCTACAGCCTATACAATCGCACTAATGCTCGTGGAAACAATGGCTTATCAACATCAATTTGCCATTCCCCGAAAAACGACTGGGGAATGACACCCGCAACCGGGGAAAGTTCGTCCCCATTTCAGGGACTGCGTTGGAACGACAGGCGAACACTTGTGCCCTCGCCCTCGCGACTGTCCAGGCTCACCGTACCGCCGCAGCGCTCCATAATCCGCTTGACCAGTACGAGCCCGACGCCGAGCCCGCCTTGCTTGGTGGTGAAAAACGGCCGGAAAGCCATGCTGCGCTGTTCTTCGTTCATGCCTCTGCCGGTATCGCTCACCACCACGCTGACGTCTCGGGCATCCGTCGGCTCCAGAATGACGGTGAGCGTGCCGCCCTGGTCCATGGCCTCCAGCGCGTTGGCCAGCAGACGGTTGAGTATCTGCGTCAACTGCATCTGCTGGCTCAGGACCATGGGCGTGTCCTTCGGCTCGAACACCACCTGAACGCAGGCCTTGGCGATCTGCTGCTCGAAGGCCATGAGGCTGTCGTGCACCGCCGCCACCAGGTTCACCGGTTCCGGTTCATCGGTGAGCGGGCGCAAGGATTGCAGCAATTCCCTGACCCACGTCGACATGCGATCGACCTGACCGATGATGTCGTTGATGTTTTGGTGCGCCGGGCCATTGTCGAACTCCAGCGCCAGTTCGGCACTGGAGCGAATGGTCGCCAACGGGTTACGCAAACTGTGGGCCACCGCCGATGACATCTCACCCAGGGCGACAAAGGTTTCGTTGGTGATCAATTGTTTTTGCTGCGCCGCCAACAGGATCGCCGCACGCCGCACGATCCAGTACAGCCCCAGATAAATCAGCCCGCCGCCCAGTGCGGTGGCCAGCCAGATCAACACCAGACCGCGCTCCATGCGGCTGATCAGGTCTTCGGGTTCCTTGTAGATCTCGACCATCGCCGTGACGTGCTCGCCGTCGGCATCGAACAGCGGAATGTAGTTTTCGATGAAGATGAATTCCGGCGGCGAGACGAACTTTTGCTCCATGCGTGTCTTGTCGACGTCGTGATAACTGGTCGACACCGGCGTCCTGGAGGCGAATGCGCGCTCAAGGTCTTCGTCGGCATGGATCGTGGTGCCCATCAATGCCGGGTTGGTCGACCAGATCACCATGCGGTCGGGGGCGTAGATGTTGGCAAGGATCACGTCAGGCAAGTGCTCGATGTGGTCGAGAAATTCGCCCCGGGCGTTGGCGCGGGCCATCGGGTCTACGTCGGGGAAATCCTTGTCCTTGCGCGGGTCCAGCAGCTCGCCCATGCTGCGCACATTGGGAATGGATACGTGGCGCACCTCGGTCAAGGCAATCGTCTGAATGAACTGCGAGGTCAGCAATGCATCGCGCTGCACGCTCTCGGTAATCACAAATCGCGTGGACACAGCCCCCAGCGCCACCGCCACCGTACCAATCACCGCCATGCTGATGAGGGAAAACCAGCGCAGCAGATTGAACGGTTGCTTTCGCGAGCTCAAGCGCACATCGCCCTCTTCGGACTGGAGCGATTGTGTGGGCATGTTCATGGGCGTACTTCCCGGCGATTCCCCCCATTGGTTATAGCCCACGGTCAGGCATTTGCCCGGTATTGGGTGTTGACGTGACGATCCGCTGTTGGATCCATCAATCGATACACGTCGTAACCGTTCGGCAAACACACATTCAGTGGTTTTGCCTTTGCAAACTGCCACGAGCACAGTCTGGCGCTTCCGCGATTTTCAGCAGTGCTTGCTCATGTTTAACCACGCGTGTTTAAAAACACTTCGTGTTACTTCGCGCAGGCTACAACGCCTTGCGCCATTGCCTACGCTTGCGCCAGAATCCGCCGGCTTGTGCGCCTTGGGCCAGGGCTCTATCGTTTTCCGGTCGCTGAAAAATACAGCGATGGGGTTTGGTAGCCCGGTTCAATTAGGCGTATTGCGTCACTGTTAGCAGACCTTTTTAGTCTCTGTTTTATGGTGGCCATGCGCAGGGCTCCCTCGGGGGCGCCGGGTTCCTAATTACCGGTCTACCAACCCGCGTATGGCCGCCACCCATCGTTTGGTAGCGAGGGTGAAGGCTCCTTTTTCAATTAGGAGTACCTGTAATGTTCAAAGTAACGCCCAATCCACCGGACACCGATCCGGCATCGCCGCAAGACAATCCCGATTCAGAAGCACATCGCGAGGCAGTCAATCGCGCCCTCGATTTCTACTTCAACCCTGCCGCCCAGAACGCTCACATCAAAGCCACTCCGCGAACACCCACCACCCTGTTTATCGTCAACCCGGAACTCGATACCGAAACCCTGCTGGCCCATGCGTGTGAATCCCTGGCATCGGCCAATGTCATGGCGACGGACCTGGCGGATCAACTGGACGGGACATGCCGCAACTCCCTGCTGGGGATTGCGCAAGTCATCATGCTGGGCGAGTTGGCGGTGAATCGGGCGCTGGATCAATTAGCCCCCACCGAGTAGCGACTGCGTCCGGCTGTCTGTAGG
>NZ_JAGYFX010000219.1:0-1660 GCF_019946615.1 Pseudomonas sp. BF-R-01 | reverse complement strand
GCTCCTACAGGTTTGGCGTGAACCTTCAATTCTCGAGCACACCGCAAATCCGTAGGAGCCCGGCTTGCTGGCGATGGCGTTCCGGAGATTGCCATCGCCGGCAAGCCGGCTCCTACAAAGACGACCTGTCAGGGTTGCAGACGGCAGCCTTGGTGTTCGCCGATCCATTGCGCGCTGTTGCTGCGCCCCATGCCGCTGACCGTCACGCGTTTGCCGGCGGCGTCATCGGCAAAACCGCTGAAGGGCAGCCATTGCTTCACATAGCCACGGCAATACTCGGCGTCGTTGTTCATCACGTATCGGCACGAGCAGTATTCCTTGGCGGTGTAGGCGCTGATGATGTCCGGGAAGGCCCAAAGCGCCACGCGCTCGTGCCAGATCCAGCCAAGCAAGATGATCAGCAGGATCAACAACAGCGAACTGAACGGTCGGCGGCGGACAAACGGGCGACGGCTCATGGCTGCACCTTCCCGGCGAATGCCTTGCGCGCAAGGTTGAGCAATGCGTTGTGGCTGTAGCTACCGTCGCGGTCGTCGCCGTAGCGCACGATCACCAGTTTTTCGCTGGGGATCACGTACATCGCCTGACCCCAATGACCAAGTGCGGCGAAGGTGTCGGGGGGTGCATCGGGCCAGGGTTGTGCGGCGCCATCCACGGCGCGGTTGAGCCACCACTGACCGCCTGGCACAGCGTCGTCCTGATTCGCTTGATAGTGAGCGAAGGGCTCACGATTGAAGGTGACCCAGTCTTTGGGCAGCAATTGCCGGTCCCCCCAACGGCCGTCACGCGCCATCAACAGGCCGACTCGCGCCAGGTCGCGGGCGGTCAGGTAGGCATAGGACGAGGCGACGAAAGTGCCCGTGCCGTCGGTTTCCCACACCGCGTGACGAATCCCCAGCGGCTCGAACAGCGCGGTCCATGGATAGTCGGGATAACGCGCCGGGCCGACGATGTTCTTCAGCGCAGCGGACAACAGATTGCTGTCGCCGCTGGAATAGCGAAAAGCCTGGCCGGGTTTGGCGTACTCGGCGTGATCAGTGGTGAAGGCGGCCATGTCGTGATGGCCGCGGGTGTAGAGCATCGCCACCACCGAGGACTTCAACGGTGCGTATTCATAGTCTTCCTGCCAGTCCAGGCCCGAGGCCCAGTGCAGCAGATCGGCCAGGGTGATCGCCGGGTGTTTTTTCAGCGCTGGATAGAACTTCAGCGCCGGGTCCTGCAATTTGAACAGGCCTTCGCCATAGGCGACGCCGAGCACCGTGGCCATGAGGCTCTTGCTGATCGACCAGGTCAGGTGCGGTGTGTCGGCGCTGGTCGGGCCGGCGTAGCGTTCGTAGATCAACTGACCGTCGCGGATCACCAGCAAGGCGTCGGTGCGGATGCCCTTTCGGCTGATGTCATCTCGGGGTGGGAAGGCGTAGGTTTCCAGGGCTTGCAGCGCCGGGCCGCTCGGGGTCGGGCCAGTCGACCATTGCTCGACGGGCCAGGTTTCGGCCTGGGTCGAGAGGCTGAGCAGCAGCATGAAAAACAGGGACAAGCCTTTGAACATGGCGGGGGCTCGGCGGATTTGATTGCTGAGCCTAGTTGAGGTTTATGACAGATCTAAAATTTGTGTCGTCAATGAAGACGCCTTCGCGGGCAAGCCTCGCTCCTACAGAGG
>NZ_JAGYFX010000218.1:0-1663 GCF_019946615.1 Pseudomonas sp. BF-R-01 | reverse complement strand
TTCGAAAACCGGCCACCACGGCCATGGTTCGGCGGGCCGCTGGTGCCACTTACCTTCCAGCTGATTTCGCTGATCATCGCCGCCTGGTACGGCGCCAAACTGTTGAGTCGGCCGATCCAGCGCCTGAGCGACGCCGCCGAGCGCCTGAGCGAGAACCTCGACAGCCCGCCGCTGGATGAGTCCGGCCCACGGGAGGCCCGGCAAGCGGCCTACACCTTCAACCTGATGCAAAAACGCATCATCGAACAGATGCAGCAGCGTTCGCGGATGCTCGGCGCGGTGTCCCACGACCTGCGCACGCCGCTGTCACGCCTTAAGCTGCGGCTGGAACAGATCGACGACGACAAACTGCAAGGCCAGATGCGCCAGGATCTGGACGACATGATCAGCATGCTCGACGCCACCCTCACCTACCTGCACGAGCAGCGTACCAGTGAGGCACCACAGTGGATGGACGTGCAGGCGCTGGTCGAATCCTTGAGTGAAAACGCCCAGGACCAGGGCTCCGATGTCCAGGCCAGCGGCCATTGCGCACCGTTGCAAGTGCAGCCGATGGCGTTGCGCTCGTGCATCAACAATCTGCTGGATAACGCACTGCGTTATGCCGGGCAGGCGCAGATCGTGCTTGAGGACAATCGCGAACATCTGGTGATTCGGGTCATCGACCATGGGCCGGGGATTGCGGCAGATAAACGTGAAGCGGTGTTTGAACCATTCTTCCGCCTGGAAGGTTCGCGCAATCGCAACTCCGGGGGTGTCGGTCTGGGCATGACCATTGCGCGTGAAGCGGCTGAACGATTGGGTGGGCAATTGAATCTGGATGAAACGCCTGGTGGCGGTTTGACCGCCGTTATCTGGTTGCCCCGCACCTGAGCCCCACAGGTTCTGAGCCTGACCCGAGACCTGTGTGTACCAATCGGTACAAACCCCACATACCTACGACAACTTGCTCCTTGAGGCTGCATAAGCCGGTGCACCCACCGGTTTTCCATTCCAGGGAGTGAGCCCAATGATCGGTAGCGTCAGCAACTACACGAGCTATACCAGCACCAGCAGCACCACAACCAGCAATGCTCGCAGCCAGCAATTCCAGAAAGAACTGCTCGCCAGGCTCGACACCAACAGCGACGGTTCGGTGGATCAGGACGAGCTCACCAGCGCTCTGTCACAGAAAACCGAGGACGGCCTGCTGGTCAGCCTGAGCAAGAACTTCGCCGATCTGGACAGTGACGACAGTGGCAGCCTGAGCAGCGAAGAAATGGCTGCAATGGCACCACCGCCACCACCACCGCGTGATCAGGCACCGAACACCGAACTGGCCGACGCGCTGATCAGCGCACTGGACACCGACAGTGACGGCGCCATCAGCAGCGATGAGCTGAGCAGCGGCCTGACCAACGCCGGCAGCAGTGCCGACAGCACAGAGATTTTTTCGGCGCTGGATAAAAACGAAGACGGCGTCGTCAGCAAGGACGAACTCGCCGCCAGCCTCGCCCCGCCGCCGCCACCTCCGCAACAGATGTCCAGTGACGAATTGTTCAGCCAACTCGACGCGGACAGCGACGGCAGTGTCAGCGCCGGCGAATTGAGCAGTGCGTTGCAGGCCAGCAGCACTTCAACCACCAGCAGCGACACCAGCGCCGCGTTGCTCAAGGTGCTGGAC
>NZ_JAGYFX010000217.1:0-1672 GCF_019946615.1 Pseudomonas sp. BF-R-01 | reverse complement strand
AGCGATGGTTCTGGCGAAAGATATTTGTCGGATGTACCGACGCTTTCGCGGGCAAGCCTCGCTCCTACAGGGGGCTTTGCGGGGTTACTTGGGGTAACCCGCGCGCTTCATCTCACGCTCTGTGGTTTGCTGGGCGGCGGTCAGGGCCTGGCCGACCGTGGTCTGACCGATCAGCGCCGCCGAGAACGACTTGCCTACCTGAGTGCCAATGCCCTGGAACTCGGGGATGGTCACCAGTTGAATGCCGATGTAGGGCACAGGCTTGAGCGTCGGCTTGCTTGGGTCCGCCGTTTTCAGCGACTCGAGCGTGACCTTGGCAAATGGCGCGGCGCTCATGTACGCCTCGCTGTAAGTCGAGGCCCGCGTGCCTGGCGGTACGTTGGCAATGCCGTCTTTTTCCGCGACCAGTGCGCCGTATTCCTTGGAGGTTGCCCAGGCACTGAAGGTCTTCGCCGCATCCTTGGCTTTGGAGCTGGTCGGAATCGCCAGCGCCCAGGAATAGAGCCAGGCCGAGCCTTTGTCGGTGGTCTGGTGCGGCGCGTAGGTGAAGCCGACGTGCTCGCTGACCTTGCTCTGGGTTTTGTCGGTGACGAACGAGCCGGCGACGCTGGCATCGACCCAGATCGCGCATTTGCCGCTGTTGAACAGCGCCAGGTTTTCGTTGAAGCCGTTGCTCGACGCGCCCGGCGGGCCTGACTTCTTCATGGTGTCGACGTAGAAATTCAGGGCGTTTTTCCACTCGGGGCCGGTGAATTCCGGTTGCCACTTCTCATCGAACCAACGCGCGCCATAAGCATTGGCGACGGTGGTGATCAGCGCCATGTTCTCGCCCCAGCCGGCCTTGCCGCGCAGGCAGATGCCGTACTGCTCTTTATCCTTGTTGGTGAGTTTGCTGGCGAATTCGCCGATCTGTTCCCAGGTCGGATGTTCCGGCATGGTCAGCCCGGCGTCATTGAACAGGTCGGTGCGGTAATAGGTGATGGAGCTTTCGGCGTAGAACGGCAAGGCATACAGCGAACCCTTGACTGACAGGCCTTCACGCACCGAAGGGAACACGTCGTCGAGGTCATAAGTGGCCGGCAAATCCTTCATCGGTTCCAGCCAGCCCTTGGCGCCCCAGAGTGCAGCTTCGTACATGCCGATGGTCAGCACGTCGAACTGCCCGCCCTGGGTGGCGATGTCGGTGGTCAGGCGCTGACGCAGGACGTTTTCTTCGAGCACCACCCAATTGAGCTTGATGTCCGGGTGCTCGGCCTCGAAGGTTTTCGAGAGCTTTTGCATGCGGATCATGTCGCTGTTGTTGACGGTGGCGATGGTCAGGGTCTGAGCGCCGAGGCTGACGCTGCTGAGGGTCATGCAGGTGAGGGCTAGCAGAGCTTTTACAGAAGGTTGCATCGTGCACTCCTTTTCTGCACCCGGTGGGGACAGAAGGACAGTTATTGTTTTTGTGTCTTCCGGGGCGGGAAGAATGTGCGCTGATTACAGCCTTCAATTGAGGATGAGACAAATCATCCATCGCACTTGAATTGATACTATTTTGCACTGCTGTCTGGGGTGGGGGATGCAGGGATAGGCGTTGCAGCGGTGTGCGGGGATAGAATTTGTACAGGTTTTAGGGCGCCTTCGCGGGCAAGCCTCGCTCCTACAGGGGGGTGCGCAATTCCTGTAGGAG
>NZ_JAGYFX010000215.1:0-1895 GCF_019946615.1 Pseudomonas sp. BF-R-01 | reverse complement strand
CCCCAGCCCCAGCCCCACTTGCTGCATGCGCTTGAAACTCTCGCGCACCGGCGTGTAATCCTGAGCGACGCTGATGGAGATCGATTGTCCCAAACGGCGATAGTCCGAGCGCAAGACCAGCAATTGCTGGCCTTCCGGCCCCAGTTGCAGGTTGCTGTGCAGGCCGGGATGTTCGAGGCGCGGCAATTCCTGATCCCACAACGAACGGGAGCGCCAATGGCTGTCGGCAAAATCGATGCGGAAGTAATGCCCGGAAAACGGCCGCTGATAGGCCGGTGACAGATGTCGTTCATCCAGCTGCAAGCCCTGCGGCCCGCGCACCAGCGCCACCAGCAAACTTTCGCTGTCGTTGCGCAGCCCCGCTTCGAGGTAGCGCTGCAAGCCCATTTCGAACAACCACAGGCTGGTTTGCGCCAGCACCAGGCCGACGATCACCATCACGCTGATCAGCCCCAGACTCAAGCGGCGCTGGATCGACCTCACTGCGCTTGCCCGCCGAACAGGTAACCCTGGCCGCGACGGGTTTCGATCACGCTGCGCCCGAGTTTGCGCCGCAGGTGGTTGACGTGAACTTCCAGCACGTTGGAATCGCGCTCGGTTTCACCGTCGTAGAGGTGTTCGGCGAGGTGGCTTTTGGAGAGGATCTGCTCGGGGTGCAGCATGAAATAGCGCAGCAGGCGAAACTCCGCGGCGGTGAGCTGGATGTCGGCACCGTCGCGGGTCACGCATTGGCGGCCTTCGTCCAGGTGCAGTCCGGCTGACTGCAACGTCGGTTGATTGACCTGGCCGTGGGAACGGCGCAACAACGCCTGAATGCGCAAATGCAGCTCTTCAGGGTGAAAAGGTTTGCTCAGGTAATCGTCGGCGCCGGCCTTGAGGCCTTCGATCCGTTCGGCCCAGGAACCGCGCGCGGTGAGGATCAACACCGGCGTGGCCAGCCCACCGGCGCGCCATTGCGCCAACACGTCGAGCCCCGGCAAACCGGGCAGACCGAGGTCGAGGATGATCAGGTCATACGGTTCGCTGCTGCCCTGATACACCGCATCTCGACCGTCGGCCAGCCAGTCCACGGCGTAGCCCTGGCGGTTGAGGCCGGCCATCAGTTCGTCGGCCAGGGGCACATGGTCTTCCACCAGCAGCAATCGCATCGGTCAATCTTCCTTGTCTTTCAGTAACTCGCCAGTGGCGGCGTCGAGGTCCAGTTCACGGACCACGCCTTCGGTGGTCAGCAGCTCGACTTCATAAATGTAGACGTCGTGTTTCTCTTCGAGCTCGGCTTCCAGCAGTTTTGAGCCTGGATAACGCTCCAGCGCCTGCTTCACCACTTGTTCGAGCGGCAGGATCACGCCCTGCTGGCGCAGGCGCAGGGCTTCGTCCTGATCAAGGTCGCGGGCCATGACGATCGAGCAAAACGCCAGAAGCACCAGCGCCATGCGTGACAATGAACACACCTTCATTACGTATCCTGATGATCCTTGAGAAGTTGCCCGCTGACCGCGTCTAATTCCAGGTCCCACTCAAGGCCTTGCGGGTCGCGCAGCTCCACCTGATAGATGTACTTGCCGTACTCTTCTTCCAGCTCGGTTTCGGTGACCGTCGAGCCAGGGTGCTTGGCCAATGCCGTGGCGTTGAGCTTCTCGAAAGACACAATGGTACCAGCGTCGCGCAGCCGCAGGGCTTCGTCGGGGCCCAGGTCGCGAGCGTGGGCGATGCTGACGGTCATGGCGACGATGGAGGCAGTGAACAGGGCAGTCAGGGTTTTCATGGGTGTCTCCGTATTTTTTATGTGTTGCGTACGGAAGGCACCTTAGCGATTCGAACTTAATTGAAACTGAATTGCCATCATTGGCCATGACAACGCGCCATCACCGACCGACACAAAACCTGTGGGAGCG
>NZ_JAGYFX010000214.1:0-2200 GCF_019946615.1 Pseudomonas sp. BF-R-01 | reverse complement strand
TCCGGAGGAGCCGGCTTGCTGGCGATGGCGATTTCACGGACGCCATCGCCAGCAAGCCGGCTCCTACAGGGGGGAGGTGACTCCCACATTTTGGACAGTGTCCCCGATCCGTAGGAGCCGGCTTGCCGGCGATGGCGGTTTCACGGGCGCCATCGCCGGCAAGCCAGCTCCTACAGGAGGGCCGTACTAGAGCCATCGCCACGTAAATGCTGCCTAGGTAGGGGCATGACGATGCACCAATGCTGTGCAATACTCCGCGCCGCTTTAGCGGTAAAAATTCCTACAAAAAGTCAGGTAATGCGCCTCCAAAAACCGCGTTTTCTCCGAGATTTCTCGCTGAATATTGTGGATTGTAGAGTGAAATATCCTGCTGGAAGCTTTTTAGACTGCACGTCCCGCTGATCTTGGAGGGTTTTGCCCTGCAGGACGGTTCTGCCCACGAAGCAGGTCCGGTTTCAGGCAAGCAATGGCTTATCGGTCAGCGCTTCGACACTCGGTGGTCATATCCAATAACAAGACGAGGTTGTACCCCTATGCCAGTCGGCAATCATCTGCCTCACGGCGAGACCGCTCAGGGCGGCCCGCTTAAACGCGAACTCGGCGAACGGCATATTCGCTTGATGGCACTCGGTGCCTGTATCGGTGTCGGTCTGTTTCTCGGTTCGGCCAAGGCCATCGAAATGGCTGGCCCAGCCATCATGCTGTCCTACATCATCGGCGGTCTGGCGATCCTGGTGATCATGCGCGCCCTCGGCGAAATGGCTGTGCACAACCCGGTCGCCGGCTCCTTCAGCCGTTATGCCCAAGACTACCTTGGCCCGTTGGCGGGCTTCCTGACTGGCTGGAACTATTGGTTCCTGTGGCTGGTGACTTGTGTCGCGGAAATCACCGCAGTGGCGGTGTACATGGGCGTCTGGTTTCCCGAGGTCCCGCGCTGGATCTGGGCACTTGCCGCGTTGGTCAGCATGGGCTCGATCAACCTGATCGCAGTAAAAGCCTTCGGTGAATTCGAATTCTGGTTCGCCCTGATCAAGATCGTCACCATCATTGCGATGGTGATCGGCGGCGTCGGTGTGATCGCGTTCGGTTTCGGTAACGACGGCGTGGCGTTGGGGATTTCCAATCTCTGGGCTCACGGCGGCTTCATGCCGAACGGCGTGCAAGGCGTGTTGATGTCCCTGCAAATGGTGATGTTCGCCTACCTCGGCGTCGAGATGATCGGCCTGACCGCCGGTGAAGCGAAGAACCCGCAGAAGACCATTCCCAACGCGATCGGCTCGGTGTTCTGGCGGATTCTGCTGTTCTACGTCGGCGCGCTGTTTGTGATTCTGTCGATCTACCCGTGGAATGAAATCGGCACCCAGGGCAGTCCGTTCGTGATGACCTTTGAGCGTCTGGGCATCAAGACCGCCGCTGGCATCATCAATTTCGTGGTGATCACCGCTGCACTGTCGTCCTGCAACGGCGGCATTTTCAGTACGGGGCGCATGCTCTACAGCCTGGCGCAGAATGGCCAGGCTCCGGCCGGTTTTGCCAAGACGTCGAACAACGGGGTGCCGCGTCGCGCGCTGTTGCTGTCGATTTTCGCCTTGTTGCTGGGGGTGCTGCTTAATTATCTGGTGCCTGAAAAGGTTTTCGTTTGGGTGACGGCCATTGCTACTTTCGGCGCGATCTGGACCTGGGTGATGATCCTGCTGGCCCAGCTCAAGTTTCGTAGAGGCCTGAGCGCCAGCGAACGGGCCGGGTTGAAATACAAGATGTGGTTGTACCCGGTGAGTTCGTATCTGGCACTGGCGTTTTGGTGTTGGTGGTTGGGTTGATGGCGTACTTCCCGGACACTCGGGTGGCGCTGTATGTGGGGCCGGCGTTTTTGGTGCTGCTGACGGTGTTGTTTTATGTGTTCAAGTTGCAGCCGACTGGTGTGTCGCAAGGTGCGGTGCGTTCGGCTTCATAGGGGGGGGCAGATCCGTTGCTGCGGTGACGGCGGCTGGCGGTTTCGCCCTTACGGCGAGTCCCTTTTCCAAACGCCGAAAAGGAACCAAAAGGCTTTGCCCCTGACGTACGGTGGCTCGCTAATGCTCGCCATGCCCTCGCTCCGGTCCTGCTCCGTGGGCCCGCCGCCATCGGCCATCCATGGCCGGGGGCGGCTAACCCGGCATCCATGCCGGGTTGCCCACTGCGCAGAACCTCCACTCGGCCT
>NZ_JAGYFX010000213.1:0-2339 GCF_019946615.1 Pseudomonas sp. BF-R-01 | reverse complement strand
CCGGTAATGCATGGCCGCCAGTGACAGATCGTCCGGCACCTTGACCATCGCATCGATCACCTTTGGCAGAAACGACGCCTCGACCCGTGGCCGACCGATGCCTTCGATCCGCGAACCGTGATCCAGGCGAAGGCTGGCATCGCCAGTCAGGTAGTAATCGAAAAACACCGAGCGTTCGGCATCGGCGCACAGCACGCGAGTGCAATGCTGGCGATAACGCACGTATCGCCCGAGGGTCGCCGTGGTGCCGCCGGTGCCGGGGCTGGAAATCAGCCAGCTCGGCTCCGGGTGCTGTTCAAAACGCATCTGATGGAAGATCGATTCGGCGATGTTGTTGTTCGCCCGCCAGTCGGTGGCGCGTTCGGCGTAGGTGAACTGATCGATAAAGTGCCCGTCGTGCTCGCGCGCCAGGCGCTCGGATTCGGCATAGATCTGCGTCGGGTCGTCCACCAGATGGCTCTTGCCACCGTAAAACTCGATCTGCGCGATCTTCTCTTTGGAGGTGGTGGCCGGCATCACTGCAATAAACGGCAGGCCGAGCAAACGGGCGAAGTACGCCTCGGAAATCGCCGTCGAACCGCTGGACGCTTCGATCACCGGCGCGCCGGGTTTAAGCCAGCCGTTACACAGCGCGTAGAGGAACAACGAACGCGCCAGGCGATGTTTCAGGCTGCCGGTGGGATGGCTCGACTCATCCTTGAAATACAACTCGATGCCCGGCAACCCCGGCAGCGGCAAGGGGATCAGGTGGGTGTCGGCGCTGCGCTGGAAGTCCGCTTCGATGATCCGGATCGCTTCCCGGGCCCACTGTCGGTTGTCGCTCATGATGGTTTTCTCGTTGAGTCGGCCTTGGCACAAGGCTCAGCCCACAAGCTTAGGAAAAATCCGACATCGCGCACAGGTACAGCTGAGGTTCAATACGTCCGGCAACTGCTAGGCTCAGGTCCGTGTCGCCTTTCGTGCTGTAACGGCATATAACAAAAAAGAATATAACTTTTGTTTTAACAACTAACGGTACGGGTTAGGGTGTGCCACCTTTTTGATTATTCGATGGAGAGCGACCTTGCCTCTGCGTAGCACTTTCACGCGTTTCTTTCAGTTGGAAGCTGCCAGCGGTCTGTTGTTGATCGCCGCAGCAGCCCTGGCTTTGATCATCAACAACTCCCCGTTGTCGTGGCTCTACAGCAGCTTTCTGGACACCCCGGTGGTGGCTCAGGTCGGCGCGCTGCAAATCGCCAAACCGGCACTGCTGTGGATCAACGACGGCCTGATGGCCCTGTTCTTCCTGCTGATCGGCCTGGAAGTAAAGCGCGAAGTCCTCGACGGTCAGCTGTCGAAGCCTTCACAGGTGGTCCTGCCCGGCGCTGCGGCGATTGGCGGCATGGTCGTGCCGGCGTTGGTCTACTGGTTCTTCAACCGTGACAATCCCGCTGCGCTCGGTGGCTGGGCCATTCCGATGGCGACTGACATCGCCTTCGCCCTCGGCGTCCTCGCCCTGCTGGGCAAGCGTGTGCCGGTGTCGCTGAAACTGTTCCTGATGACCCTGGCGATCATCGACGACCTCGGCGCGATCATCGTCATTGCGATCTTCTATTCCGGCGCACTGTCGACCCTGTCCCTGGCGTTGGCCGCGGCCTGCATCGTCGCGCTGATCGCGATGAACCGGCTCGGCGTGGTCAAGCTCGGGCCGTACATGATCATCGGTTTGATCCTGTGGGTGTGCGTACTCAAAAGCGGTGTCCACGCCACGCTGGCCGGCGTAACCCTGGCCTTCTGCATTCCACTGCGCACCAAAAACGCCGAGCCGTCACCGCTGCTGACGCTGGAACACGCCCTGCACCCGTGGGTGGCCTACGGCATCCTGCCGCTGTTCGCCTTCGCCAACGCTGGCCTGTCCCTGAGCGGCGTGACTGTCGAAAGCTTCACCCATCACGTACCGATGGGCATCGCAATCGGCCTGCTGCTGGGCAAGACGCTTGGCGTATTCGGCCTGACCTGGCTCGCGGTAAAAACCGGCATCGCCGCCCTACCCCAAGGCGCCAATTGGGGCCAGGTGCTGGGGGTTGCGATCCTCTGCGGGATTGGTTTCACCATGAGCTTGTTTGTCGGTTCCCTGGCGTTTGAACCGGGCGTCAGTGAGTACGCCGGGATGGACCGGATGGGGATTTTGACCGGGTCGATATTGGCAGCGTTGATTGGATATGCGGTGACGGCGGCGGCGAGTCGCAAGCAAGGCGAGCGCTAATCCTGAATGGTTGTGGTGGCATCGCTCGCACATTAACCCTGTAGGAGCCGGCTTGCTGGCGATGGCGGTGGGTCAATCAACCTGTTTATTGACT
>NZ_JAGYFX010000212.1:0-2454 GCF_019946615.1 Pseudomonas sp. BF-R-01 | reverse complement strand
GGGCCGAGAGATCACCGCAAGGCGTACGGCCCCAATCGCCGGCAAGCCGGCTCCTACAAAAGTCCGCGCGTCCGGGCGGGCGGTGGTCCGTGGCGGTCGGTTTGCGCTATACTCGCCGCCCTTTTTTGAATCACCGCCAGGCGATTTCCCATGACCAAACAGGCCGCCGAAGTCGCGAAACGCCGCACTTTCGCCATTATTTCCCACCCCGATGCCGGTAAAACCACCATCACCGAGAAGCTCTTGCTGATGGGCAAGGCGATTGCGGTTGCCGGCACGGTGAAGTCTCGCAAGTCCGACCGCCATGCCACCTCCGACTGGATGGAAATGGAAAAGCAGCGGGGTATCTCGATTACCACGTCGGTCATGCAGTTCCCGTATCGCGATCACATGATCAACCTGCTCGACACCCCGGGCCACGAAGACTTCTCCGAAGATACCTACCGCACCCTGACGGCGGTGGACTCGGCATTGATGGTCCTCGACGGCGGTAAGGGTGTCGAGCCACGGACCATCGCGTTGATGGACGTTTGCCGTCTGCGTGACACGCCGATCGTCAGCTTCATCAACAAACTCGACCGTGACATCCGCGACCCGATCGAACTGCTCGACGAAATCGAAGCGGTCCTGAAGATCAAGGCTGCGCCGATCACCTGGCCGATTGGTTGCTACCGCGATTTCAAAGGCGTTTATCACCTCGCCGACGACTACATCATCGTGTACACCGCCGGTCACGGCCACGAGCGCACCGATGTGAAAATCATCGAAAAGCTCGACTCCGATGAAGCCCGCGCGCACTTGGGCGACGAGTACGATCGCTTCGTTGATCAACTGGAGTTGGTGCAGGGCGCCTGCCACGAATTCAACCAGCAGGAATTCCTCGACGGCCAACTGACCCCGGTGTTCTTCGGTACCGCACTGGGCAACTTCGGTGTCGATCACGTGCTCGACGCCGTGGTCAACTGGGCACCGAAACCGCTGGCCCGTGTCGCCAACGAGCGCACCGTGGAGCCGGTCGAAGAGAAGTTCAGCGGCTTCGTGTTCAAGATCCAGGCGAACATGGACCCGAAACACCGCGACCGTATCGCCTTCATGCGCATTTGCTCCGGCAAGTACGAAAAAGGCATGAAGATGCGCCACGTGCGCACCGGCAAGGACGTGCGGATCGGCGATGCCCTGACGTTCTTCTCCTCCGAGCGTGAGCAACTGGAAGAAGCGTTTGCCGGCGACATCATCGGCCTGCACAACCACGGCACCATCCAGATCGGCGACACCTTCACCGAAGGCGAAGTCCTGGGCTTCACCGGTATCCCGCACTTCGCCCCGGAACTGTTCCGTCGCGTGCGTCTGCGTGATCCGCTGAAATCCAAGCAACTGCGCCAAGGCTTGCAGCAATTGGCCGAAGAAGGCGCGACCCAGGTGTTCTTCCCTGAGCGCAGCAACGACATCATCCTCGGCGCCGTCGGTGTGCTGCAGTTCGACGTGGTCGCCAGCCGCTTGAAAGAGGAATACAAGGTTGAGTGCTCCTACGAGCCGATCACCGTGTACTCCGCGCGCTGGATCGATTGCGACGATAAGAAGAAGTTCGAGGAGTTCCGGGTCAAGGCCGTGGAAAACCTCGCGGTCGATGGCGGTGGTCACCTGACCTACCTGGCGCCGACCCGCGTCAACCTGGCGTTGATGGAAGAGCGCTGGCCGGACGTGAAATTCCGTGCGACGCGTGAGCACCACTAAGCGCTGAGCTGCAAAACCAAAAGCCCCGGTTGCGAAAGCACCGGGGTTTTTTAATGCCCGACACAAATCCCCCCCTGTAGGAGCCAGCTTGCTGGCGATGGACCAGAGAACGCCGCGTTAATCCTGACAGCGCGCGTTATCGTTAACGACCATCGCCAGCAAGCTGGCTCCTACAGAAAAGCATCGTGTTAGCGGGTTTGGTTATAGGCCATATTCACAACCAATCTCTAAAGCCAGCGCATTCCGTCTCTTCGTTAGCGTCCTATCTGGAGAACCCGGCTGATCGGAACTAGATTTCAAAGAGCGCCAGACAGGTACAGATGTTTCACCTGCAAAAGGATGGAATCGACTATGAACAGGTTGCTACGCGTTGTGCTGCTGTTGAAGGTTTTGCTGATGCTGGCCCTCGGCAGTTCGGCGGTCTGGGCCGAGTGTGAGGATCACGAAAGCCAGGCGTCGAGTGGGCAGGTGACGCACACCGGCATGATGATCGCCAAGTCCGAATCAGAGCCCGGTGATCAGGGGCAGGGCGGCAGTGCGGACGATGATGATACGACCACCGACGAGCCGGACAGTGATGAGGAAGAAGGGGCCTGAGTAGCAGGCAAAATAAAACCCCTTCGACCCGATTGACGCGCAATCGAACCAGAAGAGGTTTTTGAACAGAACACCTATCCCTTGTAGGAGCGAGCCTGCTCGCGATGGAGTATCAGTAACAGC
>NZ_JAGYFX010000211.1:0-2713 GCF_019946615.1 Pseudomonas sp. BF-R-01 | reverse complement strand
GGCGATCGCGGTGGGTCAGTCAACTTCTTTATCTACTGACCCTTCGCGATCGCCAGCAAGCCGGCTCCTACAGGGTTTTGTGTGGTTTTTTAGAGCACCGGCAAGGTCTTGTCCTTGATCACGGTGGTCGGGCCGTTGGTCTTCACGCTGGCGATGCCTTTTTCCCGCGCAGCCTCGGAAGAATAGGCCTCGCTGCTGCCGATGATCTCGTGGTTGGCGGCCTTGAGGTTGAAATACGGATGGCCATCCTTGGTAGTCTTTTTCTCGTAGCGCTCATCCAGCGGGCTGTTCTTCTGCACTGAGGCGATGCCGTTTTCGGCGGCGCTGCGAGTGGTGTAGTGCTCGCTGTTCAGAATGGTTTCGGCATTCGCCGCTTTCAGCACGAAGCGAAACTGGCCGTTGCTGGTTTTGCTCAACTCATACCATCCAGACATAATTTTTCTCCTTGGCGATTGAGGGGTTTCGCGCTTCAGAGTAAAGACCAGTCATGGATTTTTGTCGCCTGAACCGGCCCCATCGCGAGCAGGCTCGCTCCCACAGGGGAACGCATTCCCCTGTAGGAGCGAGGCTTGCCCGCGAATGGATCGACACGGTCTACGCTATTTCACCGCAGCACGCACCACCGACAACTCCGGCGCCTGCACCCGCCGTTGCGACAAATACCGCGTACAACTCACCCGCAAGAACGAAGCAAAATTCACCACTTCCCCGCGGTAATCCATCACCTCTTCATACAGCTTGGCGATCAACTGGTTGGTGGTCATGCCGTCGACCTCGGCGATTTCGCTGAGGATGTCCCAGAACTGATTCTCCAGCCGCAGGGTGGTGACCACCCCGCAGATGCGCAGCGAGCGGGAGCGCGATTCGTAGAGAATCGGGTCGGCCTTGACGTAAAGCTCGCACATGAAAAAGTCCCTCGTTACAGCGTGATTTTGGTGCCCAGCAACCCAAGGAAACCGGCGAGCCAGCTCGGGTGGGCCGGCCAGGCCGGAGCAGTGGCCAGATTGCCTTGAACGTGGCCCTCCGTCACCGGGATATCGATAAACGTACCGCCGGCCAAGCGTACTTCCGGTGCGCAAGCCGGGTAGGCGCTGCATTCGCGACCTTCCAGAACTCCCGCCGCCGCCAGCAATTGCGCACCGTGGCACACGGCGGCGATCGGTTTGCCGGCCTTGTCGAAGGCACGCACCAGGTCCAGGACTTTTTCGTTCAGGCGCAGGTATTCCGGGGCACGACCGCCGGGGATCAGCAGCGCGTCGTAGTCGGCTTCAGCGACCTTGGCAAAATCGAAGTTCAAGGCAAACAGGTGGCCGGGCTTTTCGCTGTAGGTCTGGTCGCCTTCGAAGTCGTGGATCGCCGTGCGCACGGTCTGGCCGGCGGATTTGTCCGGGCAGACGGCGTGCACCGTGTGGCCGACCATCAACAATGCCTGGAACGGCACCATCACTTCGTAGTCTTCGACGTAATCGCCGACCAGCATCAGGATTTTCTTGGCAGCCATGGGGAGGACTCCTCTGGGAAATAGGCAGGAGTATTCAAGGTAGTCGTTATCCAGAGGGGCGGGTAATAACCAGCTACTACGGCGTTATCGTTCTTCGCGGGCAAGCCTCGCTCCTACAGGTTATGCGTGATCCCTGTAGGAGCGAGGCTTGCCCGCGAAGGGGCCCTCAAACTGTACGGATAACTCTGCGCCTAGCTGTAACAGCGGCCACCACCGGATTTATGGCTAGATGAAGACACTTCCCACCACCCTCGATTCTGGTTGCCCTCATGTCCACGCGCGAAAACACCGGCATGGCCCTCGGCCTGCTCGGCGTTGTGATTTTCAGCCTGACCCTGCCCTTCACACGGATCGTCGTGCAGGAACTCCATCCGTTGCTCAACGGCCTCGGCCGTGCGTTGTTCGCGGCGATTCCGGCGGCGCTGTTGTTGCTGTGGCGCAGGGAAAAATGGCCGACCTGGAAACAGGTCAAAGGCCTGACGCTGGTGATCGCCGGTGTGATCCTCGGCTTCCCGGTTTTATCCGCCTGGGCGATGCAAACCTTGCCCGCGTCCCACGGCGCACTGGTCAACGGCCTGCAACCCTTGTGCGTGGCGCTGTACGCCGCGTGGTTGTCCCACGAACGCCCGTCGAAAGCCTTCTGGGCCTGCGCCGCGCTGGGCAGTGCGCTGGTGCTGGGTTACGCGTTGATCAGCGGAGCCGGGAGCATTCAGGCCGGTGATTTGCTGATGCTCGGCGCGATTGCCGTGGGCGGTCTGGGGTATGCCGAAGGGGGGCGTTTGGCCAAGGAGATGGGTGGCTGGCAGGTGATCTGCTGGGCGCTGGTGTTGTCGACGCCGCTGTTGATCGGACCGGTGGTGTACCTGGCGCTGCAACACCAGGGCGAAATTTCGGCCAAGACCTGGTGGGCCTTTGGTTATGTTTCGCTGTTCTCGCAGTTCATCGGCTTCTTCGCCTGGTACGCCGGGTTGGCCATGGGTGGCATTGCCCGGGTCAGTCAGATCCAGCTGTTGCAGATCTTCTTCACCATCGCGTTTTCGGCGTTGTTCTTCGGTGAACACATCGAGCCGATCACCTGGCTGTTTGCTGCCGGGGTGATCGTGACGGTGATGTTGGGGCGTAAAACGGCGGTCAAACCTGCACGTATTGCCACTGCATAACCCTGACCGCCTCCGAATGCACTGACACAACTCAATCCTGTAGGAGCCGGCT
>NZ_JAGYFX010000210.1:0-2713 GCF_019946615.1 Pseudomonas sp. BF-R-01 | reverse complement strand
GCTGACACACCATCGCCAGCAAGCCGGCTCCTACAAGGGATTGTGTGCGCTGGAAATTATGGGGGCATCCTTGCACTATGAACGCCACACCAACAGGAATCCCTTCATGCCCGACGACATCCACTACTACGAACCCGCCAACGGCCACGGTCTGCCGCATGACCCGTTCAATGCCATCGTCGGCCCGCGCCCCATCGGCTGGATTTCTTCGCAGGATGCCGACGGCCGCCTGAACCTGGCGCCCTACAGTTTCTTCAACGCGTTCAACTACATTCCACCGATCATTGGATTTTCCAGCGTCGGACGCAAAGACAGCCTGAACAACATCGAGCAGACCGGCGAGTTTGCCTGGAACCTGGCAACCCGGCCGCTGGCCGAGCAGATGAACCAGAGCTGCGCGATGGTCGGGCCAGAGGTCAACGAGTTCGAGTTGTCCGGGCTGACGCCTGTGGCGTCGAAAATCATTCAGGTGCCACGGGTCGCCGAAAGCCCGGTGTCCTTCGAGTGCAAGGTCACGCAGATCATCCAGTTGCAGCGCGCCGACGGCAACGTGGTGCCGAGCTGGCTGATTCTCGGCGAAGTGGTCGCCGTGCACATCGCCAAATGGCTGTTGAAGGACGGGGTGTACGACACCGCCGCGGCAGAACCGATTCTGCGCGGTGGCGGACCAGCGGATTACTTTCAACTGGGCCCAGAGGCCTTGTTCAAGATGTTCCGCCCGGGAGCGGTCAGGTAATTACCAGATCAGCTCGCCGTCTTCGCCGACGCCCTTGAGGTGCGTCAGTTGCAGGGCGGCAGCTTCGTCCGCTTCTTTGGCGGTCTTGAACGTCTGGTCTTCCAGCAATTTGTTGAAGCGCGGTGCGCCCGAGCCACCGATGGCTTTGGTGGCAATCGCCGCATAGTAACCGCCCTCGCGGGGCACTACGGCGGATACGGCTTCGAAGGTTTCAAAGGCTTTGCGTGCCATGTCGCGGATCCTGGCTGATTGAGAATGGCGTCATTAAACCCTCAACCCGCCAGTTTGTGTACCCGCGACCGGGACTGCCACTGCGCCTGGGCCGCCGACACGTCCTTGAAGGTATGGAAATCCAGGCTGTTGACCACCAGCTCTTGCACCAGCTCAGCAAAAATATCCATGGCCGGCGTGCTGAAATAGGCCGTCATGGCTTGCTGATGGGTCCAGAAACCGGACACCAGCCACAATTCCGGATCGCACTGCGAATGCTGCAGGGAAAAACTCAGGCAGCCAGGCGCGGTGCGCGACGGCTCGATCAAGGCGCTGAGGCGCGCACCGAGTTCCGCCGAACACCCGGCGCGGGCCCGGACGAAGGCCATATGACTGACGGGGATCTGCTTAGACATGTTCAACCCTCCCAGGTACTCGAGTGGCAGCCGTGGGACGGGCTGCGACAGGATCCAAGATTAAGCCCCTGCACGCCGCCCCGTTAGTCGATTCCTGCCGGCTTGTTGCACAATCCTGCGAGGCTGCATTCCGTACCTGTAACAATGTGTGAATAGTGTCACAGGCCTGAAACACGAGGTTCGAGCAAGTTTTCTCTGCCATAGACTGCCTTGGCAGCACGCCTCTTCAACCCCGTGCAGAATCAGGCAAGCTTTTCGCAGGATGTGTCTACCGCTGTGCCTTGCACAAATTTAAGCTCAGCTCATTCCCATTGCTTCGCCGAGGATGCCCTGCATGTCGTCGCTCGATCACTTTCAAGCCCCGCTGGACGCCGACATGGAGAAACAGCGCGCGGAACTGGCCGCTATCATCCGTCGCAACACGATGGAGGATGGCACTTATGCCACTGCCGTCGCCTCGCTGTTCATGGGCAAACACAGCCAGTCCCATGAGTTCGCCCCGGTGCTGGCGCAACCGGCGTTGTGCATCATGGCGCAGGGGCGCAAAGAGGTCAGACTGGCCGACGAATACTTCAATTACGACCCGCTGAATTACCTGGTGGTGTCGGTCTCCATGCCCCTGAGTGGGCGGATAGTGAACGTCACCTCTGAAGAACCGATTCTCTCGGTGCGGCTGGACATTGATCCGGCGGAAATCACCGCGTTGATTGCCGACGCCGGCCCTTTGGGCGTGCCGACCCGCCCCACCGGTCGCGGTTTGTATGTCGAACGGATCGACACCGCGATGCTCGACGCGGTGTTGCGCCTGGCGCGATTGCTGGACACGCCGAAAGACATCGCCATGCTCGCACCGTTGATTCGCCGGGAGATTCTCTATCGGTTGTTGCGCAGTCAGCAGGGCCATCGCTTATATGAGATCGCGATTGCCAACAGCCAGAGCCACCGCATCAGCCAGGCGATCAAATGGCTCAACGGCAATTATGAGCAACCGCTGCGCATTGATGATCTGGCCAAGGAAGTGAATCTGAGCGTGTCGACCTTGCATCACCGGTTCAAGGCGATGACGGCGATGAGTCCGTTGCAGTATCAGAAGCAACTGCGCTTGCAGGAAGCGCGGCGGTTGATGCTGGCCGAAGGACTGGAAGCGTCGGCGGCGGGGTATCGCGTCGGGTATGAAAGCCCGTCGCAGTTCAGCCGTGAGTACAGCCGGTTGTTCGGGGCGCCGCCGCTGCGGGATCTGGCGCGGTTACGGTTGACGGTTTAGCCGAATTCAACCGCACACCTGTAGGAGCGAGGCTTGCCCGCGAAGAACGATAACGCAGTTTTCCAGAAGTACCGCGCTGCCTTCTTC